>DASZAF010000025.1 GCA_035945435.1 Candidatus Saccharimonadales bacterium
TAATAGGGTCAGAACGGGTTCAGGACCCGCTGTGGTTGAATGGCTTGAGCGACGTGAGCCGGGAGTCGCCGAACGCCTGGGCATATTTGCCACAGGAAAGGGACGTATCGGTGTTAGGCCTCGCTCTGTTCAGCTGGCCGAGGCCGCTCCAGCGCTGTCGTTTACAGAACGAGCCGCCTCGCATGTAGCATCTTTAGCCAGCGAAGGCGCTTTCAGCCCGGCTATTAATCCCGACCGATCAAGTTGGAAATTTGGAACCCATGACTACCGTAAGATTCGGGGTAAACACCCGGCCAAAGAGGCCAGTAACCCGAGTGGCACGCCCGATTCACGACTGGCAGCACTTTTGGCCACTCCGTATCTGGACCATGCAACTCTCGATATCGTAACCTGGAATGACGACACAGATAACATGGGCACTAACCGTGACGTGGCCACCGACAAGGAATTCATGGCATCCCTGACAACTCATTTACCGGGAG
The DNA here is from genome assembly GCA_035945435.1 of Candidatus Saccharimonadales bacterium. Taxonomy (NCBI): domain Bacteria; phylum Candidatus Saccharimonadota; class Candidatus Saccharimonadia; order Saccharimonadales (SeqCode); species Saccharimonadales bacterium (SeqCode). The sequence continues at coordinate 483 of DASZAF010000025.1, forward strand.
CCGAACGAAGCTCCCTCGAGCACACCCCAGACGAAGCGCCGGGAAGACGAGCTCTGCAGTACCAGCTCAGCGCCATTACATTTGAAGATCGGATATTACCTGTCCTGAGGCGTTGGCAGCCAAGCATGGATATTGTCACGGGCCGGGTTCCTATGGCGATCGATGGAGAGACACATGGTGCAATCCGCCGACTTCAGACCGAGCGATGCGACTTCTATCTACTCGATCCTGACGATGCAGAAGCAGTTGGTTATCTTGTAGATGACGAAGCATGGCAGACAGAACCAGATGGCATCATTGTAGACGGGAGCTACGCCTCAGAGTTAATCGATAGCTTGGATACCACGGTCGTCCACACGGCTTCAGTCTTAACCGCCCACCAGAGTTGGCTGGTCGATCCACGCGTAATCACTCAGCCGCCCACCAGTTGATAAGAGATTGACAAGAGTGTATAATTAGGTTTTTACATATATCGTATGTACATGAGTACCGAAGAGATCCTCAACAAGCTAGTAAGCTATAAAACGGTGTCCGGCAACTTCGCCGAGACCATCGAGCTTTTGGACTTCGCTGACAACCTTCTGACCGACTGCGGCTTTCATGTAACGCGGTTTGTGACGAAGGGCTACCCGAGTCTCCTAGCCAGCACCCACAAAAGCAACCTTAAGACCCCTCGTATCTGTCTTGCTTCGCACGTCGATGTCGTCAAAGCGACAGATGATTTATTTAAGGTCAAACGGACGAAAGAGAAGCTCTCAGGTAGAGGCGTCTTTGATATGAAGTTCGCGCTAGCCGCGTATCTAAACTTTGTCCAGCAGATCAGCAGTCACGTCCAAGATTATGACCTTGGCATCATGATTACCAGCGACGAGGAGATCGGCGGGGCCAACGGCGTCCGCTGGTTGATCGACGACTATGGTTATCGTCCGACGTTTACGATCTTGCCCGATCATGGTAACCACGATTTCTGGAACATAGAAAAGTCGTCCAGGGGGATCATAGACCTGCGTGTTGTCGCCAAGGGCAAGTCTGGTCACTCGTCTCGTGCTTGGGAGGGTGAAAATGCCATCACCAAACTGGGTAAGTACCTGTACCACCTTAACGAGGCAAACTTTAAGTATCAGGGGCCCACGACATCAACCTTCAGTATCAACCAAATCAAGGGCGGTCTAGCTCCAACCCTGACTCAAGTGCCAGACTACGCTGAAGCGTATCTGGACTTTCGCTTTAAAGATCAGGCAGATCGAGATCTTCTCATGGCTGAGATTCACCGCCTGGCGAAAATGTACGATGTGATTATCGACGAGGTTTTGGTTGACGGCCCGGTTCATACGGTTGACCTTAAAAACCCCTTTGTAAGAGAGCTCACCGGGACCATTGAAGAGGTGACGAGGACCAAGATCGGCTATGTCGACGCCTATGGGACAACAGATGCCCGCTACTTTGACAATCACGCCCTACAGTGCGTCGTGCCAGGCCTGCCCGGTGGTGGCCACCACGGAGATGATGAATGGATCGATCGTAAGGCCATCAAGCAGTTTGATGAGGTCCTTCGCCAGTACATTGAGAAGGTGGCTCGATACGACACACCTTTCTTGACCTCTCGAGTAAAATCGACTACAATTAAGGAGTTCAGACCAGAGACAGTAGCGAGCCCAAAGCTTTAAGAATGCTACCGAGGATGAAATATATATTTTAGCCTTTTATGAGAGTCTTTGGTGTTGCGAGAACCAGAGACTTTTTTTAATACTCTGTTCAGCACGAACACCGCTTCCAGGTAAGCACCCGGTCGATACAATACCTAAAGCCCAAAAAGGAGTTAAGAACTATGGCGATTACTCGTCAAAAGAAAGAAGAACTCGTTAGTGAGCTGAATGATCTGCTCACCAATAGTAAATTAACCGTACTAGCACGTTACGAAGGCCTTAACGTAGCCCAGATGCAGGCGCTCAGGCGAGCAGCCCGCGAAAACGGCACCAAGATCAAGATCGTCAAGAACCGCTTGGTTAAGGTCGCCACTCCGCAGGTAGCCCACCTAAAGGACATCGATACGTCCGTCTTCACCGGTCAGCTACTCTATGCCTTCAATGACCAGGATGAGGTTGCTCCAGCCCAAGTGCTGGCAACTTTTGCTAAGGCCAACCCAGCTCTTGAGTTTGTGGCTGGTCTGACCAACGACGGCAAACTGCTCGATCAGAGCGAGGTAGTGGCGCTAGCCAGCCTACCGACCAAGGATCAGCTCCGTGCCCAGTTGGTTGGCACTCTGTCGGCCCCATTGACCGGCTTTATGGGCGTTCTCTCTGGCAACATCCGCGGCGTTCTAAACGTCTTAAGCGCCCGGTCGGAGAGCCTCGGAGCCTAAATCCCATGGTGACACGTATTTTTGACGAACACGGCGTTGATATGCCAGGCCCGGACTCGAGAGAGGCCATGGTAGCGAATGAGGTCTACCGTGCCGAGATGCTCGGACAGGCCTTATTCCGAACAGCGTTCCGTGGTACTGCTCTTGCGCAATCTAGCAGTCCGGGGATCCTGGACTCATCGGAAGTAGGGATGGCACTTAACGCAGCCGCGAATAAACTGCGTGCAGTAGGTAGAGAAGTTCACTCCGAACTTCTTGAGCTCATGGCAGGGCCGCCCATCTACCCACGAGACGAAAGTGATAGAGCTACTATCTCAGATCAACATTAGAAGACGTCATAAGTTATTAAATTAAGGAGAATTAAGATGGCAGACGAAGAAGTCAAGCAAGAAGAGACAAAAGAAGAGGTTAAGGAAGAGAAAAGCGCCAAGGTTGAAGTTCCTAAGGAATTTGAAGGTCTGGTCAAAGAGCTCGATAAGATGAGTGCTCTTGAGATCAGCAAGTTCGTCAAGTTTCTTGAGGAATACTGGGGTGTTTCAGCTGCTGCGCCTGTAGCTGTTGCTGCAGCCCCTGCCGCCGGTGGCGGTGAGGAAGCTCAGGAAGACGCCAAGAGTGAATTCGACGTCGTTCTCAAGGACGGCGGTGCTCAGAAGGTTGCCGCCATCAAGGCAGTCAAGGAAGTCACCGGTCTTGGTCTTGGTGAGGCTAAGGCGCTCGTTGATGGTGCTCCAAAGACCATTCTTGAGAAAGTTGACAAGACTAAGGCCGACGAAGCTAAGAAGAAGCTCGAAGAGGCCGGCGCTACTGTCGACGTCAAATAGTTATCGATTCGTTACTAACACCCTTCGGTGATAGTAACTGTCGAAGACTGACTGCTACTGCTACTAGCATTCCCGCTAGTAGCAGTTCCATTATTGGAGCTTGCGTTGCCAGACTGAGTGTTCTGGTTGTTTATATTTGTCACATTTATATTGTTAGTGTTGGTGACGTTGCCAGAACAAACGTGATGTAATACTGTCGTAATCCTATTGCCAAAAAGCGAGACTGTGTTCGAGCGTAAGGCATACGCCGCTTGACCAACCAGAACAGTGCTCATTACCACCGTTAGCACCACTGCAGCTGAAAGGCGCGTATTCCGACTTGAGCGAGTAGGCAGTACCAAAACTGGAGAGAAGCCGTAGGCCAGGTATGGTTGCATCGACCTGTAGTAGTCCTTTAACCGCTTCGTTTCCTCGATGACTACGAGCAAGCCAGCAAGATAGATGATTGGCAAAATAACGAGCGGCTTCTTAGCGTTCAGGACCAACCAACCAATATAGGGGACATGCCAGCCAACCTTACCTATAACCATAGCGCTTGAGGTCGGTCCATCTTGTAGCCGATTGGCGTCACCCTTTGTAACAAATTCTTCTGTTTTTCCTCGATTTGTCCAGTATTCTCTCACAATTCTGTGCGAAAGGGTTATTCTTGGGTTGTTAGCATCCATGTGCGTGATAATGTCCCCAACCCTTAAAGAGGATGTGGGAACACTGTGCACGAACACCAGCGAACCAGGCGGTATGTCAGGCCGCATACTACCGGTTGGGATGGCTAAGGTCTTCCAACCCGAGCCAGACCAACCGAACACAACAAACATAACTGCGCATAACGCAAGTATGATTGTGCTGATGCCGACGTTAATACGTCGAAGTGTTTCCATGGGTTAGCCGATTAATCAGTGCCAGTAAAGTCAAGGTTGAAGCTGCCTGACGAAACACTGTTTGCAGTTGTTGGTGATACTGCACTGCCCCCCATTGAGACGTTAGCTGTGCAAGTAGCAGTATCCCCAGGTTGTAACGGCCCACCTGTCAAAGCGACTCCACTCGAAAGAGCGTTGAAGTCATTGCCAGTGGTTAAACTAAAGTTACCTGAGCTACCAGATGTACAACTGACGTTCAGGAATACCTGTGAGTCATCAACCGTACCACTGGGCAAAACCGTGAACGTAGGTAACGTTGGAATGTCCACCGTTACACTCACGGGATTCGTACCATTGTTATTAAGATAAAATGTTTGGTTGGGTGAAGCTGCTCCACCAGGTACCATTCCTGAAAAGTTAAAACCACTTACAGAGCTTGAATATGCCCCACCATTACTAATTTGTAGGCTCGCGCTGGCATTAATCGTATCGTCTGCCAGTGTAACTGGACTTGACGTAAGCGCGAATGTTACTCCACCGACTAACGCGGCTACCGCGCCCATTGTACCAATGGCCCTCACCATCGGACTTATCTTGCTAAATTTAAGCATGCCCACCCTCCTTTGGTTGGTTATATTGTTTTGCCCCACCTCACATAGAGCATATGTCTATTATACAACGCAGACGCAATCACGTTTTGCAACTATATGGCCGAGTATCTGTGACGGAACGCACTATGTGGTGTAGTTGTGGATAACTTTTTGACTATTCATAGAGAAGGTGATACGCTGAACTCGATTCAGGTAGATAAACAAATACAGGTAAGGAATCACCACACAGATGTCAGACATTCCTGAGAAGCAAATCAAGCGCCTGCGAAGCCTAATCCAGGATGCAGAGACCAATCTTTCGGCCGCCAAAGAGTTATTGATCAGCCTCGTAGGAGACGATGGGATGGTCCAGCACACTCCTCAAGAGGAGATGAGTGGCAAGGTTATTGAGGGTGTCTTCGACGGCCAGAATATGATCGGTCCGGATGGCAAGACGTACCCAATACCGGCTAACTATGCTAGCAAATCAAAGTTGGTTGAAGGCGACATCCTTAAGCTGACCATCGCCGACGATGGCAGTTTTGTCTATAAGCAGATTGGTCCAGTTCCACGAAAGCAGATTATCGGCACACTCGTCAACCACGACGGTGTCTATTACGTAGAAGCCAACGCCCGCGAATACCGTGTCCTAATGGCAAGTGTGACCTACTACAAGGCCAAAGTCGGTAGCCAGGTCTCAATTATCATCCCGACCGACGAAGAACATGAAGCCCAGTGGGCCGCTATCGAAGCGGTTCTTTAGTCTTTGATTGCAAACAAATAACGATCATCTGATTGCCTAATCAGAGATAAAGTTATTTACTTATGGAATGAAAAGAGGTCTGGAGTTTCACGCCAGCCCGAGTCGTGGCAGCGTTGATCGCTTTGTGGCCAGTTTACTGCAGCCCGCAATTCGCCTGGCCGAACGAAGGGTAGCCAGACTTATCAGGGAGGCTGGGCTAGAGCTACCCGCAATCACCACGACGGAAAGGGTGGGTTATCTCCATAAGACCCTCAGGATTCAGAAGTTTACGACCGTAAACCCTGCAACCGGCGAGTTCATCGGCCGCTGGGCCAGAATGCTACATACGACTGGCCTCGATGAGATGGCCCAGATTAATAATATCCTTGACGGTGATATGCATTTCTTCGGCTGGAGAGCACTCTATGATGACCCGGAAGGCGTGCATGGGCCGATTGAACAGGGGAACCTAGTTCACACCTACCAAGGTGCGACGGCCGCGATGGGATCTCAGTCGAGAGCCGAGTTCGATATGGTTATCGACGGGTCAAAACCGGGCATATTCAGTAGCTACAGCCACTTTGAACACACTGCACCTCGTGGGACACCGATCTCAGCAGAGAGACGGGCCCAGATGAATGTGGCCGACTACGAGGCCGCTTCGGTAGCCCATGATGCCCTTATCGGGGTTCGTCATGCGAGGGTAGCTGCACGGTTTGCGGCCAGAGCGTTATTGCATCGAC
>DASZAF010000026.1 GCA_035945435.1 Candidatus Saccharimonadales bacterium
TTCATAAGCAGGCTGGTTTCACTATTATCGAAGTCATGCTCTACTTAGGGGTGGCAGCCATGCTTTTCCTGATCGCCTTTTGGGGGACAGAGGGACAAGTCAATCAATTTCGCTATAGCGATGCTGCCCGCAACCTTAATAGTTATATCCAGGAGCAATACAATAGCGTGCAAAGTGGTACGAATCCTCGAGAAGCGACCGAGACGTGTACGGCTACGGGGGCTCAGCCGCCTTCGTTTGGGACTGGCAGCCCGAACCCAACTGGGGGTAACGCAGATGAGTGTATCCTGCTGGGCAAACTGGTTCAGTTTACGCCAGGGAGTAGTACTGTCAATGTCTACTATGTCGTTGGCTATAATGCGCCGTTCACTAGTCTCACGGGGGACGATCTGACCGATATTAAGAACAGCCAGCCAACCATCAGTCCGATCGACGCAACTACCACTAATATTTCAGGTGGATTAACCTTCTATCAACCGGGGAGCGTACCGCCGAGCGGTCTCTCGGAATCATTTGCGTTCTTACGAAGCCCGAGTAGCTCTAATATCCTCACTTTTGCTTTCAACAATGTAGACATCAATAACGGCAATCTTTCACCAGGAGCGAGCTACACGATTCCGCCCGCCGTCATTGGCAACAGTCTCGACACGAACGATGCTGGGTACTGCCTCTATTTTGGCGCAGTTCCCGAAAAGTATTCAATGATCCAGCTAGGCAACAACACCCAGGGCGGATCGATCAACATTTCGTATAACCCTAACCCGAATACCCAATGCGTACAATAATCAAACGACACCATAACAAACAGAAGCGCCACTTCTTTCAAAGAGGAGACACCATTATTGAGGTGCTTTTCTCGGTCGTTATTCTGGGTATTGTTTTCACAACCGCCTACAGCTTGACTGACTTTGGTCTGAACGCAGAACAATCGTCGATTGAGCGCACCCAGTTGTCTGGTATTCTTCAGACCCAAGCAGAGGCACTCCGTACGATACGAGATGAAAGCCAAGCGGGGTCACCTGACTATAACGCTGTCGCAGCCGGGATCTGGACCAATATTCTCAACAACTATGCAACCTCAACAGTCCCGAGTAACTATACTGCCAACAGCGCGCCAACTAGAGCACAAGGCTGTACACCAACCGCAGGTTCGAACCCGATGACTATCAACACTCCAGCTGCCCCGACTCCAGTCTCTCTGTCGGCAGGTAAGAAGACTAATGCAACCATCGGAGAGAGCTACTGGGTAGAGGCATATCAGACGAGCCCTAAGTATATCGACTTCGACATTCGCGGCTGCTGGGAGCCACTAGGAGGGAGTACTAACCAGCCAATTCAGGTAGTAGTAGTTATTGAAAGATTGATCGTTGATTAGTGAGAAGATGATGAAGATGAGTCGAGCACAATCAGACAGACAAGTTGCAGATGACAGTGGGTTTACCATTGTAGAGCTGCTAATCTCGCTCGCCGTCTTTTCATTTGTGCTTATCACCATCACTGTTGCGTTCATCCAGATCTTTGCCAGCTACAATACCGCTATCTATCGTAAAACCGTCAACGACAATGCGCGGGCAATGGTCGGGGACATAACGACTGTTCTCAGGGAAGTCAGCTCGCCTTCAGTCGTCAACACGGGCGATCTGGGTAACGGCAGGCTCTGTATTGGCGGCACAAGCTACGTCTGGAATGCGGTAGGGGCTGGTATGAATAATAAGGTCAATGGCAAGGCCGTTAACGTAGACAAGATCACCAACGATGCAGGTCAGGCCTGCATAACTCCCGGTAATAACGTTATAACATCTGGAACAGTGACCAGCATATTTAACAGCCAAGTCGGCATCCAAACCCTAACACTTACCCAGTTAAACGGGGTGCAGAACCTTTATAAGGTAAATCTGACTGCTACGACGAATAACGGTGTTTATCTAAATGCCTCTGGTAAGTGCAAGTACCTTGGCAGTGCGCCTGGCGCCCAGTACTGTGCTCAAGTAAATCTGTCTCAAGTAACTGGTCTGCTTAACGAATAGGACATATAATATGCATATGCGTTTTAAAGAACAAGCGAGCGAAGCAGGGGTTGTATCACTCTTCACTGTACTGTTCTTCACGATTATGATCAGCATATTAATCGTTGGTTTTATTGAGATTACCAACACAGAACAGGGACAATCGAGTCAGAACAACCTGAGTGCGAGTTCGTACTACGCGGCACAGTCAGGCCTCGAGGATACTAAGCTTGCGCTTGAGCAGGACTATCCAGGTAATATACCAGCATTGAACACCAACGTTTGCACGCCCCCGACGGGTTTCAGCGGGAACATTGCTCCAGCGGGCTCGCAGCTGCAGATTGGTTACTCTTGTAAACTGATCGATCTTAATCCTCAGGCAATCGACGTCTCGCTAGGCGATAATGTCACATCACAGTGGCCCCTTTCACCTCAAGGTGGGCCTGGTGGATTTAATAAGATTCAGATCAGTTGGCATAAGATCTCAAGCGAGGGCTATCCAGCAGCCGTTCGAGCTCCAGGGGCACGTTCGTTACCAACATATAACAACTGGGACACTAACGGCTACCCAGCTATGCTTAGGGTCGAGATCTTCGGCTATCCGAACGCAGGTTCTTTCACAACCAATGACCTTCTAAACCTCGATAACGTCGGTTTCTTAAACCCGACAAGTGGTGGTGCAGGCAACATCCCTGTAGGTAGTCTTGACCCGGGCACCCCAGTTGATGCCAAATGTTACACCAGTGGTGCACCAGCTTCGTACGATGGATATGCCTGTCAGGCAACTATTAATGTCGCACCACTGACTGCCGGTGGTGGCAATAACCTGTATCTACGGCTAAAATCCCTCTATGATCCCAATGGGACCAATGCCGAAATCGAAATGCTTCAGGGGGGAAACGTTGTTAACACTAATAACACAGTGGCAAACGTCGATGTAACAGGATACGCCGGTACCGTCTTCAGTCGTATCCGTGCTCAGGTGACACTGCCAGGGCTCAACAATGCAGAACTGCTGCCGGAATTCGCGCTCGAGTCAGGGAGTGACATCTGTAAATATCTAGAGCTATCGCCGACCAATGAAGTCTCCGACGGAGGCTGTACGGTCAGATAGAATCTGCTGCTGGCTCGCTATTTGGGTTAATCTCTGGGTGAAAGTCCTCATAAACTCTCTTGAGGTGCGGATCGGTAACGTGTGTGTAGACTTGGGTAGTTGAGATATTGCTATGGCCGAGCATCGCCTGTACTGAACGAAGGTCGGCCCCTCGGGAGAGTAGCCCGGTTGCGAAAGCATGGCGAAGCGAGTGCGGACTTACTTTCTTGGTTATGCCGGCAAGCTTAGCATAGCGGCCAACCATCCTCTGGATACTACGGGCCGTTAATCTCTTAAAGTCTCCACTCTGATCGATAACCTGTGTACCACGGATTCTGAGAAAAAGGGGAGATAGGTTGTCAGTACGGCTGTCGAGATATTCTCTCACATCTGCCGCTGCCTCCTTACTGATAAAGATAGGCCTGTCTTTTTGGCCCTTACCCCTTACCATGAACTCTCTTTGCTCGAGGTTAATGTGTGATCGGTCGAGATTGACCAACTCGGAAATGCGCAGACCACTGGCATAGAGAAGTGAGAGTATGGCCCGATCGCGTTTACCAGCTAGCGTAGAGATATCAGGTTGTTGTAAAAGACGCTCCATCTCTTTTTGGTCTAAGAAAGTCATCTGAGGTCGTTTTACGTTCGGTAGATCGACTTTGTCGGCCGTGAGAGTTTTAATGTTGCGTCTTGCACAATATTTTAGAAAATGCCGTAGAGCGATAAGGTGATAAGACTGAGTAGATTTGGAGAGAGATTCACCGTGCTCGTTCCTATAGCGAGTAAGCCAGAGACGGTAGCGTCTGATCATTTCATCGCTGATCTGTGCTACTTTTATATCTCCGGCAAATTCAACAAACCTCATCAAATATAGATGATAGTTCACGCTAGTCCGTTCGGACCGGTTCTTCTCAACCTCCAGGTATTCCAGAAAGTCATTGATGAATTCTGAAATGTACATAATTCTATTATAACTGTGTTCATTGCGATGGTGCTTATTAACAGGTAAAATAAGGAGAACACAAGGAGTACTACGTAGCATGGCAGAACTACACCCAGCACTTAAGCCGGTGAGATTCCAACGAACCTTTTGCATGGTAAAGCCGGACGGGGTAAAGAGGGGAATCATAGGTGATATCATCGCCCGGATGGAACGAGCGGGTCTTAAAATTGTAGCTATGAAGATGCTCATTCCCACTAAGGAACAGATAGAGCAACACATACCGGCAAGTGACGAAGCTTGGGTTGCACGGTTGGGCACGAAAACTATGAGCGGTTTTGAAAATCTGGATGTTACGCCTAAAGAAGTTCTTGGTACCGAAGAGCCCAGCGAACTTGGTCAGATAGTTGTCGAAGGAATCTTAGGATATCTCACTTCTGGGCCGGTTGTTTGTATGGTTGTTGAGGGGATCGAGTCTATAGACATGGTACGAAAGTTAGCGGGCCATACGTTGCCCTTCAAGGCTGACGCTGGCACTATAAGGGGTGACTACTCTGTAGACAGCCCATCGATTGCCAATACTCAGCGGAGAGCTATCCATAACGTCATGCATGCCAGCGAAAACCCCAAAGAGGCAGCTAACGAGATCAAGCTCTGGTTTACGGATGAAGAGATACACGATTATCTACGTTCTGGCGAAGATATCATGTACGAGCCCTACTACTCGTAAGTGGGCGTTACCCATTTATAGGGGATAAGGTATAATCGATGGGAAGCGACGCGAGGGGCGCTTATATGCCCTGGTAGCTCAGCTGGATAGAGCACCTCCGTCCTAAGGAGGGTGTCGGGGGTTCGAGTCCCTCCCAGGGTACCAGGGTGATGTAAGGTTAAGAATATGGGTAGTCTGCAACAGTTCGAAGGCCAGTACGACGATGAAGAGGTATTATTAGTCTTCAGACGACATATTATTGCTCTCAGAAAAGGTCTCTATATTGTGCTGATCGCAACAATTATAGGGACAATACCCGTACTTATCGCACCAACTTCGAATACGCCGTTCTTTATATTTATTGGCGTCTTTATAATTGGTCTCTGCGGATTCTTCTATCACTGGGTCGGATGGTACTTCAGCGCATTCGTGGTTACGAACTTGCGCTTTAGGCAGTTGACCTATGGTGGCTTCTTCCAGAAGTCAGTGATAGATATTGGCCTCAATAAGATCCAGAATATAAGCTATAATATACCTGGGTTTACGGGTTCTGTGTTCGGTTTTGGAACCCTGGTCATACAGACCTATGTTGGTGATCTTGCACTCGATAAAGTGCCACATCCCGATAAACTGTATGAGACACTCCATCGAATAATAAAAGAGAGAGACGCTGATCAGTCTGAGAATGATGCTTTCCAAAAGTAAACTTTCCGGTTTAAAGAAAAAGCTCCAGAAGCGGGCTGTAAAAGGGGAGGCGTCCCTTGATGAAGTCGGGCGCATTACTAACGATACAGTCGCGCAACACCGAGAGCAGGTCCTAAGTGCCGGGAAACGTTTTAAGTATCCTCTCCAACATTCGAAGCGCAAGATTGTCACTGTCTCAATCCTCATCATTGTCGCCGGCACGGTTCTGTTCAGTTTCTTTACGTGGTGGGAACTTTACAAGAGTCAGGCTACCGGAACCTTTATCTACAGGGTTGCCTCTCTGGCCCCATTCCCCGTGGCACGTGTAGACGGTACCTGGGTAAACTACGGTGACTATTTAACCCTGCTGAGAAGTAGCATGCATTACTTAGTCACTCAAGAAGGCGTAGACTTTCAGACAACAGATGGTCAGCGTCAATTAGACAACTTGCGCACTCGTGCTCTTGGGCAATCTATCCAGTATGCCTATGTACAGAAGCTGGCTTCACAAGACCATATAACAGTGAGCGACCAAGAAGTAAATCAAGAGGTAAATCAGATCATTAACCAGCAGGCATACTCTGGCTCACAGCAACTGTACGCTAATGTGATATCGCAGTATTATGGCCTGACATTTAGCCAATGGGAACACTCACTTCGCCTTCAACTTCTCGAGAACAAAGTCTATGCTGCAATCGATATGAATGCTCAACAGAGGGCAAGAAGCGTACTGAGCCAGCTGTTGGCTGGAGGGTCATTTGCGACTCTAGCTCAGAAATACTCTGATGATATTACACACAAGGCGTCGGGGGGTGTAATAGGGACTCTGCAAAAAGGTAAGGCTGATCTCCCACCCGAACTCGAATCGGCGCTCTTCTCTCTCAAGCAAGGTCAGTACTCAAATATAATCGCCAGTCAACAAGGACTGTTTATCCTCGATGCGGTTGCGGTGAATGGAGACCAAACAGAGGCGGCAGATATCTTCTTCCAATACACAGCCTTTCAGAACATGCTCAACCAACTTCAATCTGAGCATAAGATCGATGTTTACATCCCTGTAAAGCCGGATCTCAGCTCGAACGTCTCGCAAAACTAGAGTATTCGCGACTAGCTTTTCCGGGCCGCAATGTATGTCATGATCGCGCCGGCTGCTATCCAGTTTGGGATGATAAACAAAAAAGCGAGGAGTGGTGAGCTCTCATCCCTGACGCCGATAATCAAGCTGGCGATGAGATAGGCAACGAAGGGGGCATATGTCCACCAGCCTGCTGCGCTTGCGGGGAGATAGCTGCCTCTTACAGGTACGAACCATGCTCCTCGTCGTGTTTTCGGTAGTTTTGTCCTTCTTGCCATTCTGTTAACCATCATAAACTATTTATATCTATCTAATTCCTGTATAGTCCCCTGAACATGAAACCCTCGACCAGGAAGTCTGAACTCACCTCCAACGGCTAAGGCGGCGTGTGTTTCACCAGGGGCAAGGTAACGATAGACCGGTCGGGTATGACTGACGCCATCGGGACCTACGGACGATATGCGAAGAACGTAGTCATCGGGACGTCCCGCTCTTGGGATAGTTTTGCCGCTTTTAGGTGCGGGTGCTATGGCGACCCGATACCTAACGCCGAGCTCACTATCCAGGACTGTCATGGAGACCGCCCGGGCACCTTTACGGAGTTCGTCATCGACAGCACAGCCCATGACGTATCTATCCCTTCTAGAGAATTTGCCAAGGCGTCCAATTTTCTCGGGTTGCCCAAGCCGTTCAGACTCATAGCGCACGCCGCTAAGTCTACCAAGTCCTCTGACTATCTCTTGGTACCTTGCTTCCTCTTCATCTGTCAGGCCACCGATGCTTTCGTGTGGCTGAAGCTGAGAAGGGTCTGTCGTTGGCTGCATGTTGTAGAGATAGAGATTAGCCCACTCCTCAAGATGCCTTGACGAGTCCTCAGAAAGCGACATGTCTTCACCATGTATACCAGTCTCTCTTAGTAGGCCTTCAAAAAAGTCGAGAGACTGACGAATCTGGATTGCTCTCTCATCCGTCAGAACATGTCCCTCAGGCTCCATCGCAGCTGTCTGTAGCATTAGCTTGGAGCTAGCAATTATCCTACTTACTTCTGCCCCTGGAGTTATGGTTACAGTAAGCCTTGGAGGAGGCTGACTTTCTCCTCGCTTGCGATCACGTGTATCATTTTCGTCCCATGGCATAGGTACTTCGAAGCTTGCGAAGAGCGAACCACTCTCATTCTCGATACTTACCCCAAGACGTAGAGGTTCGAGCTGTTCCATACTCATTCCGTATGGATAGCGATCTCTATGGGCAATTGTAATGGTCAACCCTGCTTGAGGTGTCTGTCGTTCCAGAACAGAGTAGTCAGAATCCTCGATAGTCTGCATATCAACATACTCTGCATCCGCAGGTATCTTGGGGAAGAGTTCTCTTAGATTTGTCCCTTCAAGACGTATTCTCTTTCTGCCAATTTCTCTCGAAGAGCCAAGTATCAGGGAAGCCTCATAAAGAGTAGTAGCAAGACTGTTGACTGGGTTCATATTGTCCCCAGTTCTCTCTACTATTCGATCGTCTTCCTTGGGTGACATTTTTGTTTTTTGATTTGCAACTCGTTGATATAAAAAATACTACCATGAAAGTAGTATTTAGTCAGATAACAACTGGCGGGCTCGACCGGATTCGAACCGGCGATCTCCTCCGTGACAGGGAGGCGTGTTAGGCCAGCTACACCACGAGCCCAAGATCTTAGACCACACGATAATAGCAATTTTCACCCTCTATGACAAGATGGTCCGAGCTCAATTACATCTGTTATAATATAGCCGCTAAGTGCCGATGTAGCTCAGCTGGCAGAGCAGTGCTTTCGTAAAGCAAAGGTCGGCGGTTCAAATCCGCCCATCGGCTCCAATATGCGAGATTAGTACAATGGCAGTATGCTTGCTTCCCAAGCAAGAGACACGAGTTCGATTCTCGTATCTCGCACCACGTTTTCTATCCCTCTGTTTTTCCTGTATACTTTGACTGAAGCTGAGTGCATGCTTTTATCTATAGATTTATGCTTCTTCCAACTAAAAAAGAACTCCGTGCTTTCATCCGCGATAGGGTTGCCCTACTTGTTCTCGGGTCTGTCTCTCTTCTGACCCTCGTCGATATACTGATCATCACTCTCGACATCCATAGCAATGTCTTACAGGTGCCGGTGAGGTACAGCGAGTATTCTCTGAATATTCAGCAAGGCAACTGGATGACTCTCTATGAGCTTGCCCTCTTTACGCTTATCTGTACGATCATCAATGCCATGTTGGCCATCAGGATTCATAAGGTTAGACGGGCCTATGCTATCGGAGTCTTGATGCTTACTGTTATTATCTGTGTGATAGCTTTTCTAGTCAGTAGAGCATTAATTGGGCTAAGTGCGACAACTACATGACCGATCTTGAACTACCTCTCGATAAGCGCACTCCATGGTATCGGTTCTGGGAAATAGCACCGGCTGCTATGACCGTTATCATCTTGGCTCTGCCAATAGTCTTAAGTCTCATTAACCCCTTGTGGGGTGCCCTCTTTGTGATTGTTTATATTATGTCTTGGCTTGTCCAAGCGGTTGGGATGGCCTATCGAACCATCCAGGGCTATAACAGACTTGGCAGGATCCAGAGGATAGATTGGAAGAAGCGCCTTGATGATCTCGAGGACATCGATGCCTCAATCGATCGTCTAAAAGGGGAGATGCCACTTAACAACTCAGCTCTGCATCACTACAAGAAGCTATGTTATCTGGCTACCCAACAAGACGTGATGAAGCCAAGTGAGACGTATAATCTCGTAATCATCCCGACTTACAACGAATCTCGCCTAATTCTAGAACCATCAATCCAGGCTCTCGTAGACAGTGACTATGATGTTAAGCGCAATCTTATCTTTATCTTGGCATATGAGGAGAGAGGTGGCCCAGAGATCGAAAAGACCTCAAAGGCTCTCATCAAGAAATACGGCTCCAAGTTCTATGCCGCTTTCGCAGTCAAGCACCCCAATAACCTCCCCGACGAGATTAAAGGTAAAGGATCTAATGCAAACTATGCTGGACGCTTCTTTGAAGATTGGATTAAGAAACAGCGTAAGGTTAAGCCGGAGCAGGTGATGGTGACCGTGCTCGATTCTGATAACAGGGCTCACAAGAAATATCTGGCTGCTTTGACTTACTACTTCATAACCACACCCGATCCTCATCGAAAATCCTTCCAGCCTGTTGCAGTCTACACCAATAATATTTGGGATGTGCCAGCACCGATGAGGGTTATTGCCACAGGTAACAGTTTCTATAACTTGATCTTAGGTCAGAGACCCCATGTGCTTCGTAACTTTTCCGCTCATTCCCAAAGCTTTGCTGGACTTCTGAAAACCAACTTCTGGAGTGGGCGGTCGATCGTCGAAGACGGTCACCAATATTGGCGTAGCTACTTCAGTTTCAAGGGGGATTACTCCGTTGTCGGGATCACATTACCCATCTATCAGGATGCAATGATCTCAGACACTCTCCGTAAAACCCTTAAAGCACAGTTTTTCCAGCTTCGGAGATGGGCTTATGGGGCATCAGATATACCATATGTTGCCACGCATTGCTTTGATAAGAAAAACAAAGTGCCTTTTACCGACTGTCTCGGTAAGTTGGCACGGTTGACCTATAACCACGTCAGTTGGTCCACGGTCGCCATCATAACCCTGTTCGGTGCTTGGGCTCCACTCTATTTCGGCAACAATGCCGACAGAAGCATCGTTGCCCACGAGCTGCCAGTTATGGCCAGCTGGGCTCAGCGCTTCGCTATGATCGGTCTTATCATCAGCATCTACTTTGCATGGAAGCTGCTTCCACCTCGGCCTGAGAGGTACAAGCGGCATCGTAGTTTCTGGATGATTCTTCAATGGGTCTATACGCCAGTCATCGGTGTCTTCTATAACTCAACTGCAGCCATCAACGCCCAGTTTCACCTAGCGCTAGGGAAGTACTTGAATGTCTTCAATGTTACCGACAAAGCAATCGTCAATACTAGCAAACAGAATAAGCTCGAGCTCTAGTCTCTTAAGATATTCTTGAGGTCTCGATTATCTTGGATTGCTTCATATTCCGAGGCATAGCGGAGGTAGGCTTTTATGTCAAAAGCCTTCAAGGCCTTGGCAATCACTTTGGCGATTTCAGATGTATAGACTACGCCATCATGAGCCTGCTTCAGTAATCTGGCTTCGACAGTTTCAGCAAGCAACTGGGCGCATTCTGACGTGTCCTGAAGATGCATGCAGGCCGTTGCAATGTCGAGGAATATTCTTGATCGCGAATAGGGTTTTCGTTCGCCAGAGCGCGTTACAACGCTTAGTAGCTTATCGGCTTCAACGAGTTCTCGTGTAGTAAAGCTATAGCCACAAGCGTCGCAGGTTCGCCGGCGCCAAGTTTGGTTATTGTGTTTGGTAAATCTTGAGTTGTAAATCCGTGTTTTCTTGTGAAGGCATTTTGGGCAAATCATGACTATATATTGTCATGCAGGAGGGGATAATGCTAGTGGAAAAGCTGCGAAATGTGTGGGAAACGTAAAACACTACCTCATGAGAGGCAGTGTTTACGATCTTTTTCGTAGATTATAGTGACGGCTTAACGCAGTTCACTAATAGGGAGGTCTTCGTAGTAAAGCTTGAAGCGCTCTAGTGCGGACTTACCCTGTGGTTTGTGGCTACTTTTCATAGCGTTGAATATAGTAGCACATGTTGTGTGTATAGTCAATAACCTGCTTATGCTAAAGTTGTTTTTGCTAGAGAAAGATTGTGAAATAAATCATACTTAGAAAAAAATAAACATCACGTGTGATGTGATGTTATTTTGCGACTCTGGTGGGCTCTAGAGGACTCGAACCTCTGACCTCTTCCACGTCAAGGAAGCGCTCTAGCCAACTGAGCTAAGAGCCCAAACGACCCCAACATTATATCTAACCTGGCATCTATCGACAAGAGAGAGTCGGGACCGTATAATTACCAGCAAATGTGTAACAGTTCCTGCTACTGGACTAGCCGCACGACAACGCCCGCCAGGGCGTAACTTTGATACTCTATTAGATTTAGGTTAGTCTTAAGTAGAATAAGGAAAGTAATTACTTCTATGAATCAAGATGATCATCTGCATGCCATGCGTCATTCACTTGCGCATATTATGGCTGCCGCAATCATGCATATCTGGCCAGACGCTAAACTCGGCGTTGGCCCGGTCATTGAAAACGGCTTCTATTACGATATTGATCTAGGAAAGCAGACAATATCGGACGTTGATTTCTCCAAAATCGAGAAAGAGATGCGCAAAATCATCTCTGAAGATCAGCCATTCAAACAGTCGCATAAGGGAATAGAGGAAGCGATTGATTGGGCTAAAGACACGCACCAGCCCTATAAGGAAGAACTCTTAAATGACCTCAAGCGCTCAGGAACCACTGCAGCTAAGGACATCGACGCAACCGAGTTAGGCCTACCTTCTGATAGCGAGAGCAAGGTACAAGAGGTCTCATTTTATACGAATGGTGATTTTACGGATCTATGTCGCGGGCCCCATGTCGAATCAACCGGGAAGGTTGGCGCATTCAAGCTGATGAAGGTCTCCGGCGCATACTGGCGGGGTAGCGAAAAGAATCCTCAGATGCAGCGTATCTATGGTGTCGCCTTTGACACTGAGGAAGATTTGAAGAAGTACCTCGACTTACTCGAGGAGGCAAAGAAGCGCGACCACAGGATCATAGGTAAGGATCTTAAGATCTTCATGTTCAGCGACCTGGTGGGCTCTGGGCTGCCTCTATGGATGCCTGCCGGCGAGAAGACCAGACACACGTTGATCGAATATATGCGACAGAAGGATATCGAAAAAGGTTATCAATATGTCGTCTCTCCAGTCTTGGCTCATGAGGAGCTCTATAAGCGCTCAGGTCACGCTCAATATTACGCTGATGACATGTATTCCCTAGAGGACAATGAGGGGAACAAGTTCTACATTAAGGCTATGAGTTGCCCGCATCATCACATGATTTACGAGCAACTGGTGCAGAGCTATCGTGACCTTCCATTAGCTCTTGCTGAACCAGGAACGGTTTACAGAAATGAGTTAAGTGGTACCTTGAACGGCTTGATACGCGTGAGAGGTGCCATTACGCAAAACGATGCTCATATATACGTAGAACCGAAAGACGTCAGGAAAGAATTTGTTAAGGTTCTCTCTCTTTTCGAGGAAGTCTACAGAGAAACAGGGATCAAAGATTACTGGTATAGGCTCAGTTTGCCCAACTTTGATAAGGATAAATACGGTGGAGATAGAAAAATCTGGGATGAAGCCGGCCAAGCTATACGTGATGCCCTCGTTGACGTTGGTGCTAAGTTCGTCGAGGCTGAGGGTGAAGCTGCATTCTATGGCCCCAAACTCGATGTGCAGGTTCGTAATGTTCTCGGGAAAGAAGACTCTATATCGACAAATCAAGTAGACATCCTCGTGCCGCAGCGAATGGGGCTGAAGTATGTCGACTCAGAGGGTAAGACTCAGGCGCCAATCGTTATTCATCGTGCGATTCTTGGCTCATTTGAGCGTTTTACGGCATTCTTGCTTGAACAGACTGCCGGCCACCTTCCACTCTGGCTTGCCCCTGAACAAGTGCGTGTTTTGACAGTTAACGAACGAGTTCATGAATACGTCCAAAGTGTTAAATCTGTGTTGCAAGAGGTTGTTCTTAATAAACCGCTCAAATACAACCCGCTGAGATATACTCTCGATGAGCGTAACGAATCTCTTGGTAAGAAAATTCATGAGGCTCTTGATATGAAAATCCCGGTGGTGATTGTTGTTGGTCCCCAGGATGAAGAGAAGGGCGAAGTAGTAGTTCGTCATGATAACAAAGAAGTCTCGGTTAAGCTCGATTCTCTCAAGAGTTATCTCGAAGCCCTTAGTTAGGTATGCAGATTACTTCGTCCCAAGATAGAGAGTATTCTAAAGTCGTTGCTGTTGTTGGAGTTACAGCGAGCGGTAAGAGCCAACTCGGGATGCAGCTAGCAGAAGAATACGATGGTGAGATTATCTGTGCTGACTCCAGGACGATCTATAGAGGTATGGATATCGGTACTGCAAAACCGACACTGGCTGATCAGTCGCAAGTCCCACATCACCTACTAGATATGGTTGAGCCAGGTGATCGTTTTACCGCTGCTGATTTCAAGCTACACGCTCTTGAGGTGATCTCAGATATCAGTAGGCGCGGTAAGCTACCTTTGCTTATAGGTGGTACGGGTCTTTATGTCGATTCAGTTATATTTGACTATGCCTTTTCAACGGTAAATGAGCTAGGCTTTAAGAGAGAAGATTTGGTAGGCTATAGCATTAAGGAGTTGCTAGCTGCCCTCGATGAGCATCATATACCTATACCTGAAAACGAGAAGAACAGGCGCTATCTTATCAGGACTCTTGAGAGAGGTGGCGGTGGCCACACCGATCGTCAACAGCTCAGACCAAGCACTTTGGTCCTCGGCGTAAGTTGCGAGAACTCTGTCCTAAGAAAGAGGGTTGAGGTTCGAGTTGAGCAAATGTTTAGAAAGGGACTTCGCAGAGAGGTAGATGGCTTGGTGGGTCGTTATGGTTGGAGGAATGAGGCATTGACGGGTATTGGTTACCGCGAATTCCGAACAAACTATGAAGGACGTGCCTCAATGAGCGAAGTTAAACGAGAGATTGTCCAAGACACACTCAAGCTGGCAAAGCATCAGCGCACTTGGTTCAAGCGGGATCCATACATCGAATGGGTAGATAGCTACGAAGAGGCCTCCTCCAAAGTAAACGACTTTCTACAGGCGGAATAGGGATATAATAACTACCATGACGCGCCTTCCCACCATCTGGCTTGCCAAATTCCTCCGGGTCGCAGTTCGCTTAACAGGTAGGAACAGCGGATCGGCGCTGCCAGGTCTCGTGGTTGAAAAGATCAGCCCAGACTTTCTCGAACAGATGTGCGGTCGCCTGCCGCTGGGGGTTGTCGTTGTGACAGGTACGAATGGCAAGACGACAACTACTAGATTGCTAACCCATCTTCTCAGTGGGCAAGGTCTCAGGGTACTAAGTAACCCATCCGGTAGTAATCTGACTCGGGGAGTAGTAAGTACGATAATAGAACACTCAACTCTAGCTGGTAGGCTTGAATACGATGTAGCTGTCTTTGAACTAGATGAGGCATTCTCGCCTCACTTTACAAAGATAGCCAGACCCAAGTTATTGATCGCGCTAAACGTTCATCGTGACCAGTTAGATCGCTACGGGGAGATAGATAGCGCCGCCTCTCTTATTGCTCGAGCAGCTAGTCATGCCTCTAAGGTGTTAGTCAACGGTGAAGATGATCTATTGGTCGAACAAATAAAACATACCCGCCCAGAGTCGAAGATCTTAGAGTTTACGATGTCCACAGAGCTTCGGGCGACCCTAGTCACAGAAGACACCTTCAACATCGCGAAGAAGCAGGTGCATCGAATGGTAATGACGTCCTTTGCGCAGCTCACCGGTAGCACCAAGAAGCAGCAGGGGCGGCAAGTCTTTGACGGTGTAGTTGGAGGCGATCATGTTCATGTTACGTTACCTCTGTTAGGAGTTCACAACGCATTTAACGCTCTTGCTGCGCTAGCAGGTTTAAAGATTGTGCTTCCTAAAGTTAACCTCGCTGATGCCTCGGCAGTCCTTGCAGACTTCAAGCCTGCATTTGGGAGAGGTGAGTCGCTAACCGTCAAAGGCCATAAAGTAACCGTGGCGCTTATCAAGAACCCCAGTGGCTTTATGCAGAACTTACGCACATTCGTTGATCCGACTGTCGATAAAATTCTGATCATCATCAACGATCGTTATGCTGACGGTAGGGATGTCTCTTGGCTCTGGGATACTGATGTAAGCAATCTGCGCAACTTTAAGGGTGAGATTTACTTGGCTGGAAGGCGTCGGTACGACATTGCACTACGCCTAAAATACGAGGGCATAACTCATCACGTCATTGAGACTTCGGACGCAGCAGAAGGGCTTAGGACACTTGTAGATACGAAGGGTGAAGCCCATCTCCTCATTATGCCGACGTACACAGCCATGCTATCTGCGCGAAAATGGCTCGCAGACCAGAAAGGAGTGAGGGACTTATGGTAAAAGAGATGGAAATTACACTCTGTCACCTCTATCCATACAGCATGAACATCTATGGTGACACTGGCAACATGCGCACTTTGGAGTATAGGCTAGTAGCTCGGGGATTTAAGGTAAATGTTCTGAAGGCAGATATTGGCGACAAAATATCTCATGAGGTGGATATTATTGTTGCTGGCGGTGGCCAGGATTCCGGTCAGCTACATGTTAAAAGTGATCTGCACAAACGTAAGAAGGAGATTCTCTCTCTCCATGACGACGGTGTTGTTTTCCTAACAATATGTGGTACATATCAGTTACTTGGCCACCGATTTACGACGCATAGTGGGGATGACATTACTGGTCTTGGGGTGTTCAACCTGCAGACAAAGGGTTCGAGTGAGCGGCTCATTGGCAACATTGTTGTTGACTCACCATTCGGCACTCTTGTAGGGTTTGAAAACCACAGTGGGCTTACATATCTTGACGATGATCAACAGCCACTCGGCAAGGTTCTTAAAGGGGCGGGTAACAACGGCCAGACGGGTGATGAAGGAGCTATATCTAAGAATGCATTCGGCACATATCTACACGGGCCCATACTCCCCAAGAACCCAAAGCTTGCTGACGAACTTATCCGACGTGCCTTGAAGCGCAAATATGGTTTTTCAGATGAACTTGTCGAACTTGATGATAGGGAAGAGAATAAAGCAGCTGCAATTGCGCTCGAACTCCCTCGGTAGGTCTAAGTCATAAAACCTGCTACAATAACGGCAGAGGTGTAATAATAGAACAAATATGATTCAACTTTTCGGCTCAAAGACGAGAGTAAAGCTTCTTCATCTCTTTCTGAGTAACCCCGACCGCTCCTTTTATGTTCGTGAAATAACCCGAAAGATCGATGAACAGATCAACTCTGTACGACGTGAACTCGCCAACCTTCTCAACGTAGGTGTCATCAAGAGTGATAGTGCCAATAACAGGCTTTATTACACCGTTAACCAGAAGTATCGCTACTACAAACCACTTCGTGACATTTTTGTTGATGAGACGTTCGAGAAAGCTTCCGCATCGACCTCAGGTGGGACGGAGAATGAATGGGCCAAGCGCCTCAAGCCACTTGGAGCTGTTAAGTTTGCCGTCTTAGGTGGAAGGTTTGTTCAGAACTCAAAGAGTGGCGTTGACCTTCTGATCGCCGGAGATGTGAACAAAACGCAGGTTAAGAAGTTTGTCAAAGATCTCGAGCAAGAAGAAAGCGCCGCACTAAACTATACTGTAATGTCCTATGAGGACTTTTATTACCGGCTTAGTATTAAGGACCTCTTCGTCACCTCTATAGTGAGTGATAAGAAGATCATTCTGCTTGATACTGAACATGTTTTAACCAAAGAGGGATAAGGAGACCTGACGGATGGAGTTTACGTATAGAGGGGCTAATTGTATTCAAATTGCTAGCAAGGGAGGCACGCTACTAACGGACCCTAATCTTGAGTCATTGGGCCTGAAAGATACTGTGTCGGGGAAAGCCGATGTCCTGTTGCTCACCCAGGATCAGTTCAAGCCTCTCACAAAACTCGAGAAGGCATTCGTCATCGAGACTCCCGGAGAGTATGAACTAAAGGAGTTTGCAATCCAAGGTGTGGCGGCTCGCGCCTACTCTGACGAGGCGGATAAACATAGTGCGATTATCTATAGAGTCCACGTGGGGACGATCAACGTTCTCATCCTAGGCCACATCTTCCCTGAATTAACCGAATCACAACTGGAGGGGATAGGAGTCATTGATATACTTGTTGTACCCGTAGGTGGCAATGGCTATACGCTCGACGCAGCCCAAGCCTCGAAGCTTGTTCGTCTTATCTCGCCCAAAGTGGTTATCCCTACACATTACGCCGACGCTCATCTTAAATATCCCGTCGAACAAGCTGGCATAGACGAGTTTGCCAAGGATCTTGGGCTTACTGCTAGCGTCGAAGAAAAGTACAAGATAAAAGGAGACTCTCTTCCGGAGAGCCTCACCTTGGTAGAGCTCAAAAGGATCTAAGTCGTTTGAGGTGTGGGGCTATCTGTTTTGATC
The DNA here is from genome assembly GCA_035945435.1 of Candidatus Saccharimonadales bacterium. Classification (NCBI taxonomy): domain Bacteria; phylum Candidatus Saccharimonadota; class Candidatus Saccharimonadia; order Saccharimonadales (SeqCode); species Saccharimonadales bacterium (SeqCode). The sequence goes on from DASZAF010000026.1 coordinate 17,682, forward strand.
TCTCTGGCGGCAGGGGAGCTAGATAGAATCCCCTTCTTTTTCATAGTTCGAATGGCCTGGGTGCTAACCTTCATGGTTACTTTACGACCGTCAACGATGAATGTTTTCTTCTGTAGATTAGGCTTCCATACCTTCTTGGTGTGGCGCTGCGAAAAGCTGACATTGCTGCCATACTGTTTGCCTTTACCGGTGATTGCGCATACCTGTGCCATGTTCTCGCTCGAGTTGTAATTGATCAGGAAGATTATAGCTGTTTTAAGAGGTAGGGTCAAGGGTCAATCATTGGTACCACTTCGGTCCCCTCAGTTATCTTTGGTATACTATGTAGTGATGTTCGGTGGTCTTACAACGAGTCAGTTGCTGATATACGCTGTCTCTTTAATCATTGGCTTGACGATGCATGAGGCGATGCACGCCTTCGCAGCTCGCTGGCTAGGTGACACAAGCGCAGAGGATAGCGGTCGTTTGACTCTTAACCCTCTGCGCCACATCGATCCCTACACGACCATTCTAATGCCCATCATCTCCCTCTTGGTCCTACATGTACCATTTCTTGCTGCAAGACCTGTTCCGTTTAACCCCCATAGACTCAGGTATCGGGAGTACGGTGTTGCGTTGGTTGGTCTGGCCGGGCCTCTAACTAACCTCGTCTTAGCTGCTATAGCCGGCATCTTAATCAGACTCATCATGCCAGATATCAACGGTCTCATCTTCGAATGCCTCTATATCTTCGCAATCGCTAACACGGCGATATTCGTCTTCAACATGATTCCGTTTCCTCCACTTGACGGCTCCCGAGCTCTCTACGCCGTTGCTCCCGATGCCCTCAGGACCTTGATGGAGAGGATAGAAGCGATGGGGGTGGTCTCGATCATTATCGTTATGATGCTCTTCTTCTTTACACCAGTCGGTACTTTCTGCGAACAGGTCATTAGCTATATTCTTCAGGTCATAGTATGAGCCCTCTTCCCCAGATGATATAATTGGAAGTGCCCTACTTGAGCCAAGTTGTAGAGGAGGGAATGAACTTTCGGTTAACAACGAACTAGGGAGTCTCATATGGCTTTGCTCCGTGGAGCAGGGTTGCGGACACCCACCTTACTTTTAAGGGAATGTTCAGACCCCGATCTACTTCTTCAAGTGGGGTTCTTTCATATCTATAGCCTTTCGACTTCGGGGTGTAGCGCAGTTGGCTAGCGCGTACGGCTGGGGGCCGTGAGGTCGCAGGTTCGAGTCCTGTCACCCCGACCATTAATATAATGAAGACACAATGACAACGAAGTCGATGAGAAAATAGCAACGAGTTTATCTGTAAATAAGGAATAAATATTGTGAACAACCCAGTTGATGAGCTCGTTATATACACTGACGGCGGAGCAAGAGGAAATCCGGGTCCAGCTGCTTCAGGGTTTGTCATTATGACAGCAGACGAAGAAGTTCTAGAGGATGGAGGCGAATACCTAGGGGTCACTACGAATAATCAAGCAGAGTATCAAGCTGTTAAGTTAGCTCTTATAGCAGCCAAGAAGTACCACCCAACAGTTATACGGTTTAAGATGGACAGCGAACTTGTCGTCAAACAGATGAACGGTGTCTACAAAATTAAGAATCGCGATCTCTGGCCAATCCACTCATTCATCAAAGAGACGGCCCAAGAGTTCACCAAGGTTACCTACGAGCACGTGCGTCGGGAGTTTAATAAGCTAGCTGATGCCAAAGTTAACCAAATTCTCGATGCACATCGGGTTCTTTAGAGAAGTTGACGTTATTTCTGTTTATGCTAAAATAGTCTTTGTATAAGATTGTTGGGTAATCGCTTAACAATGTACGTTAAGAGGAAAGTCCGGGCAGCATAGGGCAAGGCAGTCGTTAACGGCGACCGGGGGCAACCCTAGGGAAAGTGCCACAGAAACGAAACCGCTTTGCTTCTTTGAAGTAAAGTAAGGGTGAAACGAGTGGGGTAAGAGCCCACAGCCAACTGTGGTGACATGGTTGGAAGGTAAACCCTGTCTGCTGCAAGGGAGGTTCGTTATCGCATATTTGATATGTTGGTGCCCGCCAAACGAACCGATTGATCCGCGTGGACCATGTGAGCAATCGCGTGGCTAGATAGATGATTACCCCAGACAGAACCCGGCTTACAGACAATCTTGTCGACTAAAATACACCTTATCGCTAAGGTGTATTTTTTATTCCAAACCTATTTGAATGGAGAGCGGCCCTTATTTGGCGGTCTTTAGGACAGCCTCAAAAGCCTTAGGCTCGTTAACGGCTAGCTCACTCAATACTTTACGGTTAAGCCTAATATCGGCTTTCTTAAGGCCTGACATGAGCTTGCTATAGGTTGTGTCGTGTTCATGTGCGGCGGCGTTTATACGGATAACCCACAACTGGCGCAAATCTCGTTTTCGTGTGCGACGGTCTCTGTAAGAGTACTGCAGGGCACGAATGACGGCTTGTTTGGCTAGGCGATATGAAGATCGTCTAGCGTGTTGCATCCCCTTAGTCTGCTTAAGGATCTTCTTGTGCTTACGATGGGCGGTAACGCCTCTCTTAACTCTCATTTCTAAACTCCTAATGCTCGCTTGATATTGCGATTTTCACCACCCGAGACAGTGGCCGGAGTAACGATGTGGCGCTTACGTCCGCCGCTTTTCTTTTCAAGAAAGTGGTTCCCATTCTGGCGTCGTCGTATAAGCTTTCCGGTAGCGCTAAGCTTGATTCTCTTGGCTGTCCCGCGGTGTGCTTTTTGCTTTGGCATTGCCGCTACTCCTAATTACTGCTGATAGATTTCTTCCCGCTAGCTGTGGCTCTTGGTCTACGACTGCAACGTCCTCTAGGGATTCGATAACCCTGCGGATCAGGGCGAAACCAAGTTCTTGGTGGGCCATCTCGCGACCGCGGAAGAGAAGACTGATCTTTACTTTGTGGCCTTCCTCTAGGAATTCACGTATCTTGCGAGTCTTAATGTTGAGGTCGTTTGTACCTATCTTAAGACCAAACCGTATCTGTTTAAGTTCACTTACCTTGGCGCTACGCTTGCTGCGTTGCTGCTCTTTCATCTTTTGGTAATTGTACTTGCCCCAGTCGACAATCCGAGCGACAGGTGGGTCTGCAAGAGGGGAGATCTCAACTAGGTCAAGTTCTGCTTGTTCCGCTCTCTGCAAGGCCTCTGTGCGACTCATGATCCCGATCTGCTGCCCATCAGCGTCGATGACTCGTAGCTGGGGTGCTCTTATCGCTTCATTGAGGCGAACATATGGTTTACTGATACGTCTCTCTCCCAGAGTAGATATTATTAGTTGATAGCCTTCGGGGAAGTATTGTAGCAGATATCATTTCAAATCGCAACAGAGGTGAATAATCTTAGGCTTTGAGAGTGTCTTTTGGAGCACCTACGGATTGACTGATTGCGCATAAGTTTATATAATAACGTCATGGGGCTGACAAGCTTCGACGTGAGGACCTTTACAAGTTATCTTGCAAGCCGACTGTACGACGTTAACGTACAAAATTAAGTGCAAACACACTTTCAAGCAAGCTTGTTAACGCTGTAGCTACAATTAGGGAAGGCTTTGCCGACCTTATGCGTGTGCCTGCGTTCCAGGTTGCCTAACTTACCATTTAATCTTATCTGGTAAGCATCGGCTCATTGACGTCAGATAAAGAAGGCCGGTGTCATATATCATCTGACTTGGTTCTATTCATCACCAAGGGGATAGAACGACATTTACTTGGTAGGCAGCTTTGTCATTTTGGTTATTTCTAGACATCGCTGTTTCAAAGCCCAAATGACCTAAGCTTGTAGTAGGATAGCCAGTAACCTTTCGGACCGGGGTGCGATTCCCCGCAGCTCCACCAATATTTAGACTCGCATCTTTGTGGAGTCTTTTTATTTTTGTTCGTAATTTAAGAACCAAAAGTTTCACTAGCAGGCATATCCGAAGTGAGTTGGTGGATGACCAAATTAACGATTTTGATCACCCAAAATACAATAACGCGCGGACTTTATTTGTAGCTGGATTACATTCCGCTAAGTCGCGATTTTTAAAAAACTTTTGCGGTTTCAAAACGTGTGGATGAGCATTCTGTGACTACAAAACGCGAACCAACCCAAAGCTTTAGATAGACAAAAAAGTGTACTCAAAATTGTTCGATTTGTATCTGTAGAAATTAAAAACAACGGCCTGCGAGTAGCCGTTGTTTGTTGTGTTTCAGTTTTTGTTTTTGAGCACTTTATTTATTCAGTGCTACGCCCATAATATCTACCAGCGTAAGCAGTGTCAATGCTTTTTTCGGAATATTTTTTAACTGTGTATAACTTGTGGAAAACGATTTATTTAGAAACGATGCTTTTGTAAGCCCGCCTGTGCTGCGGCACGTTCCATATCACGCTTCTTAATGACTTCACGTTTGTCATATTTTTTCTTACCACGACCAACTCCAAGTTCGATCTTTATGTATCGACCGGCTAGCACAGTTAGTGGCACAATTGTTAGGCTTTCACCACGTTTTTGGTCGAGCAACGCGAGCTCATGCTTTGACACAAGCAGCTTACGCGGTCGATCGGGGTCGGGCAGTGTCTGACCTTTAGCCAGGGGGTAGGCGGTGACCTGCATATTGTAAAGCCAAAGTTCATTGTCTTTGACTCGCGCAAATGCCCCTTTGAGACTCACCAAACCTGCTCTGACGCTCTTAACCTCGGGGCCATACAACACAATACCTGCGCTAATAATGCGCTGGATCTCATAATCAAACCGGGCTCGTCTGTTCTTCGCTACTACTTTCATGTCGATGACCTACCTGACATTACTTGTTCAATTCTAGCACCTTGTCTGGTGGTAGAGGAGTGAGATCGACTAAGAGAGGAATGATGTGATTTATAACAGGGGCGGGTTTGAACTAATCAATTCTTCTATCTACCATTGACATTCAAAAACGTTTATGCTAACCTGAGTTCTGAGAGTACTTCAAAACAAAAACCAATTCACATCTCTTTGGTAGAGGCGAGAGCGATTAACAGAGTGCAATAGCATATCTTGGGGTTTTAATGCTACTGTGCTCTGCTAATAGCGGGGCGAAGTTCTCCCTAGACTTTAGAGAGAACGGTCAGTTTCACTGCGATTGAGCAGCAAGCGCTAAATAGTCTATATACATGAGCGGATTTGCTGCTCTTTTGCTATCCTTATCATTTTGGTCGCGGTCACTTATAATCTCTAGAAGCTTATGCTACCAGATTATCTACATTCCATATTCGGCGAATCAGTCCTTCGGAAGATATCGTTTCGGTGGTCTTTCCTGATCGGCTCTTGGATTGTGCTCTTTGGCTCAGTCGTATTCGTTATGAACTCACTCAACCCTAATAATCTTGGCCCAGATGGTATTCTGTTATTCTTCGCCCTTATGTATCTGACTATTCTTGTAACAGTAGTGATTCTGATGAGGTTGACTATCAAATTTACACGATTTGGCGGCCGTGCTGGCTGGAAGCCGACAAGGGCTAAGCGGATATACCTCTCGAGCATCATTGCTCTCGCTCCTGTCATGCTTATCGCTCTTAACACTCTCGGACAACTTGAAACCCTCGACATTATTTTGGTTGCAGTCTTTGAGGTGATTGCGCTTTTTTACATACAGCGTCGAACATAAGACGCAGCAAATCTTAACCCAGCGATTTATAGAGGCTATTATGCTATAATCGCCACTGATGGAAGAGCAACGAAATACGCCGGGGGTTCTGCCGCCGATGCCAGAGGCTCCTCGCCAGTCCGGACAGCAAGAAACATCGCCGTATCCTTACATGGCTGGTAGCCCAGCAGAAGCCGGTAGACAGCCAATGCAGGGCGGAGAGCAGATTATGCCGGGTGAACGTGTCGGGGCTCCTCAGGGACCGTCACAAGCAATGCCTATGGCTCAGCAACCCATCGTCCAACCACAAGGCCTTGTGCCCGGTGCTGTGCCGCTTGATAACTCTTCCCAAGATGATACCAGTCAGAATCCTACAGTCGCGAACGATGTTGATGTGATTGAGAAAGAGTGGGTCGAGAGAGCAAAGGCAATCGTTGAGAAGACCCGCTCAGATCCTTATATGCAAGAGCAAAAGGTAGCAGAAATGCAGTCGGACTATCTCAGGAAGCGATATGGCAAGGAGCTGAAAGTAGAGAAGGTATAACGTGATAAGAGAGCTATCGTGGGACTACTAACTACATTAGCTATCGTCATTCTCTTCCTTTTCGGAAGTGGTCTGGGTGTCTTCTGGTATTATCGCAAGATTCTTAGGGAGGCAAAGAACTACGAACGCGGTCTTAAGATGATTCCTCTCCTGATTCATCTTCCACCAGCTAGTGACGACCTGGAAGTAGGTGGTCGCGATACAAGAGACGTTGTTGAAGAGACAATATCGCATGCCCAGGTCCTCTATAATATTGTATCTAGCACAGCGACTAAAGGTTTCAAAAGTAACTTCTATGGTCAGAGACACCTGGCTTTCGAAATAGTTGCCAATAAAGGACTCATTCACTACTACGTTGCGGTACCAATCGGCTTGATTGATGTTGTCAAACAAGCTGTAGTTGCCGCATACCCGACAGCTCGTCTCGAAGAGGCAAGCGAGCACAACATTTTCAGTCCTGTCGGCAAAATCACCGGCACGATAGGAGGAGAGCTCAGTCTAAAGAAGTCGTTTGCATATCCGATCGCTACCTACCAGGAGACCAAGCGTGACACTATGCAGGCGCTCCTGAACGCTCTCTCGGCGCTCAGTGAAGAGGATGGAGCGGGTGTCCAAATTCTGTTACGTCCAGCGGGCGAGACGTGGACTAAGTCAGCCCTAGCGGTTGCCTCTAAGAAGAAGAAGGATAAGGGTGCCAAAGGAAATATCACCTTTACTGGCCTTCTGAAAGAGGTCGCTCAGGCCCCATTTAAAGCACCAGAGGCTAAAGAAGCTAAACCGGAGGACAAACAACTCTCATCACTTGAGCAAGCACACGTGGACTCTATTGAAGAGAAGACTCGGCATCCCGGCTATGAAGTGCTTATACGGGTCATTGCCTCATCAAATACCGCACAACGTTCTCAGACTATCCTAAAGAACATCATTGCGGCGTTTGCACTCTTCGACGCTCCCGGTAGAAACGGCTTTAAGTTCAGTTCGGCCAAGAGTATTGAGGAATTCGTAACGGCCTTTATCTTCAGGTTCTTCCCACCCGAAATTAAGCAGAATATCCTTAATAGTGTCGAGCTGGCTACTATCTTTCATCTGCCAGATCAACGAAATACAAAGACGTCACAATTACAACGTCAGAATTCAAAACAGGTTGACGGACCTCAGAACGTTCCGAAAGAAGGGCTTCTACTTGGCTACAACATTTACCGTGGGACCAAGAAAGAGATCAGAATTGATGAGCTTGATCGCCGTCGACATGTATACATCGTCGGGCAGACTGGTACGGGTAAATCAAGCCTACTAGAGAATCTCGCTCTCCAGGATATGCTCGATGGTAAAGGCTTTGCTTTCATTGACCCTCATGGCGACGTCGCTGAGGCACTACTGAATATGGTGCCAAAGGAGAGGATCGAAGACGTCATCTACTTCTCACCAGGTGATATGGAATATCCAATGGGTCTTAATCTTTTTGAGTTCAAGAGCTCTGATGAGCGAGACTTTCTCGTCCAAGAGGCAATCAACATGCTCTATAAGCTGTATGATCCGCAGCACACCGGTATCATGGGTCCACGATATGAGAGTCTCTTTAGGAACGTCGCCCTAACTGTTATGGCTGACCCAGCAGGCTCATCATTTATAGATATCCCGAAAGTCTTTACGGATAAGGACTACCAGAAAGAGAAGATGAAGCATGTCACCGATCAAACCGTTCTCGACTTCTGGAATAAGGAAATGGCTCAGACAAACGACTACCACAAGAGTGAAGTCATGGGGTGGTTCGTTAGTAAGTTCGGCGCCTTCTTATCGAACGAGATGATGCGTAATATCATCGGTCAGACTAAGAGCGCTTTCAACCTGCGCGACATTATGGACAATAAGAAGATTTTACTGGTCAATCTCAGTAAAGGTAAGCTGGGCGATCTCAACCAGAAACTACTCGGTATGATCTTCGTCATGAAATTCCAAGTAGCCGCTATGAGTCGTGTCGACACGATGGAAGAGGATCGTCAGGATTTCACTCTCTACGTCGACGAGTTTCAGAACTTTGCTACTGACTCCTTCGCAGAGATATTTGCTGAGGCTCGAAAGTTCCGGCTAAGCCTCGTTGTTGCTAACCAGTTCATGACCCAATTGACCGACCAGGTTAGAGAGGCAGTTATAGGTAACGTCGGCACCGTCATCGCCTTGAGGCTCGGTACGACTGATGCGGAACAGATAGTAAAGAAGTTTGCACCGGTATTTGACATACAAGATCTCGTGCACTTGCCGAACTTCGAGGCGATTGCTCAGGTCATGATCCACAACGTCCCCTCAGTATCTTTCAGTATGTCCCTTATACCACGACTGGGCCACCCCAACCCCAACCTTGGGAATGCTCTCAAGAAGCTTTCCAGCGCAAAATATGGTCGTCCTCGGGCAACAGTCGAAAAAGAGATCTTTGATCGTCTTGCGTCACCACCGTCTGGCACTCCTTCACCTCTTGGCAAATCCACAAGCCCATTTGGCCCGCCTCCTGCAGGGGGAGGGACGTATCCTTCATACGGTTCGCGAACGGGTACTAACGCTTTGCCCGCAGGTGGTGGTTTTGGCTCTTCTACCATGCCCGCAAGTGATGCTACTGGTACGTCGTTCTTGGATGACTGGTTGGCCAAACGACCAGTACAAAAACCTGCCCCAGCAGCAGCTACATCTCAGTCTAAGGTTGCAGAAAATACAACTACAAGTATGAATCCAGCACCAAAGCCTCAGCCCAAGGTCGACCCCTTAGCTGAGGCTGAAGACGAAAAGGATGAACTCAGCGAGCTAGAAAGCGAGATTAACGCTCAGGCAGAGAACAAGTTACTCGGTAGTCAACAGAGCCAGCAGCCGAGCCAGCCGGCACAAGAACAGCCTCAGGAGCAAGTACTGTCGGTACCTAAACCAAAACCTGCCGAAGAAGACGGGTTTGCTGGCGAACTAGTTATTCAGAGAACTAAGAATAACAACCAAAACAAGTCTTCATAGGATTGTCTAAGCGTCAGATCTAGTCTTCCCCAGCAGGATGCGTCCAAGATCTATGGCTATACCAACGATCCAACCTGCGGCGAAAAGAACGTAAAACTCAGAACCTCTCAGTGCAAAACCATTATCTCTAGCGGCCAGATAGAGTGAGAAGAGGCCAAAGAACGCAGTAATGCCTCCGATAAGAAGTGCAGTAGGTCGTGCCAGCGATCTACTGGTGATGTCGCTGAGAATCTCTACTGGTCCGATGTGAATGAAGCGGCTGAAGCTTCTGCTAATAGGTCCCATCTCTTTTTGGATGGAACTCATAGTCATGCTAAAAGAAGTTTCTTTTCGGAGTGAAAGCATTTGAGACTCGTGCGAGACGGTCGAACTCGTCTCCGCCCCCCTTGTTTTATGGACGGACTTTTTAGATTGCTCCATTATTAAACTCCTTCCGGATCAGCTTGAGCTCCTGACGTATCTGCTGGTCTCTGAATTCAAAGTAAAGCGTCAGGATAAAAATAACACCCAAGATAACCAAATTGGTGTTCTTGCTGACAACCGGCAGGTTGTTGACGAAGTTCTCGGCCTTCTTGGTGTCGGAACAGGCAAGTGGCAGATTAGAGCTTGTCATGTCGAATGAAACAGTCAAGGAACAGTTATAGAGACCACCAGAGCGAGGATAGCTAGGCGTCCTATTATCTACAAGAATGACAACTTGCGAGATAGCTGTCTTTTTAGCACCGACAGTCAGATCTTTCCAGCTTAACGTCTGGTTAGCTTGATCAAGACTAGTGTCGGCAGGTGATCCATAGATGGTGCTGTAGTCAAGTAGGCCGCCCATAGCCCAGGCGAAGTTAAGTTTGATCGCTGAGGAAGTGGCATTATGGATAGCAAGATTGTACTGGAGACGGTCGCCAGGTTGGATGGTGTTGTGAGTTGTGTTTGTCAGGTTGTTGATAGTGAATGAACCGGACACACCTGCCGGAAAGCTATAGCCCGCCAAGTCACCCGGGGCTTTCAGAAGCCCGTGATGAGCCGCGTCAAGCGTAGGCGTAATACTTTGTAGGTTTGGTGCGTAAGTCACGCGAGATGGCTTTAGAACGACGAATAACTGCACGATTATGGCTAGGACAATGAAGAGCAAACCTAGCCGGCGAATAGTTAGTCGGCTCTGCAACTTGCTTGCGTACAGTCCCAGTTGGCCGAGAAGGGTCGGGCTAAATGGCAGACCTGACACCAGTTTCCGAAATAACATTTTTGTTTTTCACCTCAAGTGATGTATCTAGAATAGCATAAGGATTATGTTCAGTGCAATAGGTTGAATGAGCAACAATTAACCGATATAATAGAAGGGTTGTAAAACATCAAATCAGTACCCGAAGTTGGAGTGAGGGATATGGCTAAACAAAAAACGCAGCAATACGATGCGAGCCAGATCCAGGTCCTTGAGGGCTTGGAGCCTGTACGCAAAAGACCTGGCATGTACATCGGTAGCACCGGTAAGGAAGGGCTGCATCATCTAATCAAAGAACTAGCCGACAACTCTGTCGATGAAGCAATTGCTGGTTTTGCTACTGACGTCAACGTAACTCTTCTGAGCGATGGCGGTGTTCGTGTCACGGATAACGGTCGCGGTATACCAGTTGATAAGGTGGCTAAGACTGGCAAGAGTGCTCTGGAGACCGTTTTAACTGTCTTGCATGCTGGAGGTAAATTCGGTGCCGGGGGCTACAAAGTTTCTAGCGGTTTGCACGGTGTCGGTGTGAGCGTTGTGAACGCTCTCTCGACAAGACTGCACGCTGAAGTCTATCGTGACGGTAAGATTTACGGTCAAGATTACGAAAGGGGAGTACCTCTTGAAGAGGTAAAAGTCATCGGTACAACTGACAGCGATAAGACTGGTACTAGTGTGACTTTCTACCCAGACGCCGACATCTTCGAAAATACCGAGTTCGACTATGACTGGCTGCTTGACTATCTCCGACACCAGGCCTATCTCACCAAGGGCATCCGCAATACGGCCATCAATGAACTAACTGGTGATCGATATACGTTCTATTTTGAAGGAGGTATTCGATCTTACGTTAAGCACCTCAACTTCGGGAAAGACGTCCTGAGCGATGACATCTTCTATGTTGAACGTCAGGTTGATGACAGCGGGGTAGAAATTGCGCTCCAGTATACCGATGGCTATGTTGAGACCGTAAAGGCATTTGCCAACAACGTCTTTAACCCTGATGGGGGATCTCACCTTGTAGGCTTCAGAACTGCTCTTACCCGTGTTATTAACGACTATGCTCGTAAGAACGGACTCCTTAAAGAGAAAGAGGAGAACCTGAGCGGTGAAGACTGCCGCGAAGGTGTAACCGCTGTTATCCTTGTTAAACTTCCAGACCCTCAATTCGAGGGTCAGACCAAGAATAAGTTAGGTAACCCTGAGGTCAGACGCTACGTCGAATCAGTTATGAACGAGTGGTTTGCGTATTATCTGGAGGAAAATCCGGCAACTGCTCGGAAGATTATCGGCAAGGCCATTCTCTCGGCTCGTGCCCGAAAGGCTGCCCGTGCTGCCCGGGAGAACGTCATCAGGAAAGGGGCGCTCGAGAGTACTTCACTGCCTGGTAAGCTAGCCGACTGTTCGTCGAAAGACCCTCGTGACTCTGAGCTCTATATCGTTGAGGGTAACTCGGCCGGTGGCTCTGCCAAGAACGGTCGAGATAGTCGCACTCAGGCTATCCTGCCATTAAGAGGTAAGGTCTTAAATGTCGAGCGGGCTCGTCTCGACAAGATGCTCAGCAACAACGAGATAGTCAGTCTTATTAGGGCCCTCGGAGTGGGTATTGATGAACAGTTCGATGTACGCAACCTCCGCTATGATCGAATTATCATCATGACTGATGCCGATGTTGATGGCAGTCACATCTCAACCCTTCTTATGACCCTCTTCTTTAGATATATGAGGGATCTGATTGACGGTGGCCACTTATATCTTGCTAAACCGCCACTCTATTTGATCCGACCGAGTGCTGCTAAGAAGTTATATGCGTATAGTGATGGCGAGCGTGACAAGATTGTCAGCGATCTTATAGAAGAGCGCAAGAAGCGTGGTACAAAAGTCAACGATACAGATGACAGAATTAAACAAGCAGGTATCGTCCAGATGCAACGCTACAAGGGTCTTGGTGAGATGAATGCTGAACAACTCTGGGATACAACTATGAACCCCGAAAACCGAGTTCTCATTCAGGTTAATGTCGAAGACGCAGAGAAAGCGGACGCTATATTTAATAAACTAATGGGCACCGAGGTTGAACTTCGCAAGACTTTCATACAGAGTAGGGCGAAGTTCATTGATCTGGCGGAATTGGATATCTAGTCATGGCAGACGAACCAAACATCAATGATGAAGAGATGCCTTTAGAGGGAGAGGTTATGGATGTCTCTCATTCAAAGACCCTTGAACTCCAGACAGTTGAAGACGTCATGGAGGACAGCTATCTTAAATATTCAATGAGCGTCATTGTCGAGCGCGCTCTACCTGATGTCCGTGACGGACTCAAGCCGGTTCACCGTCGAATACTCTACTCAATGGAGCGCAATGGCTGGCGTCCTGGTACAAAGTACGTTAAAAGCGCACGTATCACGGGTGATGTCATGGGTAAGTACCACCCGCATGGTGATGTAGCTATCTATGATGCCATGGCAAGATTAGCTCAAGACTTTTCAACTCGTTACATGTTAGTGGATGGTCAAGGTAACTTCGGTACCATGGATGGTGACCCGCCAGCTGCCCAACGTTACACCGAGGCCCGCATGGCTAAGGTAGGTGAGTCGCTACTAACCGATCTGGATAAAGAGACGGTACCCTTTAGGGACAACTACGACGGTTCAGAACAGGAACCAGTTGTTTTGCCGGCGAAAGTACCGAACCTACTTCTAAACGGTCAGATAGGTATCGCCGTTGGTATGGCAACCAACATCCCTCCACACAACCTTAATGAGGTAGCTGATGCAGTCATTGAACTGATCGATAAGCCCGAAGCGACCATTGAGGACCTACTCAAACACATTAAGGGTCCCGACTTTCCGACAGGAGCTATCGTTTATGGCGGTCAGTCTATGCAACAGGCTTATGCGACTGGAAAGGGGAGTGTGGTTATCAGGGCCGTTGCTGAGATCGAGGAGACTAATAAGGGACGTCATCGAATTGTTGTCACAGAGGTGCCGTACGCAGTTAACAAGGCTAATCTGGTCGAACGTATCGGCGAACTAGCTCGAGAGAAGAAGATCAATGGCATCTCCGATCTCCGTGACGAGACTGCAAGAGGCAAGGTCCGGATTGTCATTGAGCTTAAGAAAGACACATACCCGAAGAAGATTCTTAACCAACTCTTCAAGCTAACCGCCCTCCAGACAGCCTTTCATTACAACATGCTGGCTCTTATCGATGGTATCCAGCCACGTGTCTTAGGCCTTGAGGAGATCCTTAGGGAATATCTTAAGCATCGACAGATAGTTGTTCGTCGCCGAACAGAGTATGAACTTCGTAAAGCCAAAGAGCGTGCTCATATTCTAGAGGGTCTCAAGATTGCGCTTGATCATATAGACGAGGTCATCAGCACAATCCGCTCCAGCCAGACGACTGAAGAAGCCCACGATAACTTGATGAAGAAGTTCAAGTTGAGCGACCTCCAGGCTGAAGCTATTCTTCAGATGCAGCTTCGACGCCTAGCTGGTCTTGAGCGCAAGAAGATCGAAGATGAACTCGAAGAACTCCGCAAATTGATCGCTAAACTTGAATCTATCCTGGCCGATGAGAAGAAGGTTCTTGCCGTTGTTCGCAAGGAGCTCGAGGAGGTCAAAGAACAGTATGGAGACGAACGCCGGACGAAGGTAATCTCTCAAGAACTCGATAAGTTTACTGATGAAGAGTTGATCCCTGACGAGCAGGTGGCTGTTGTTCTTACGTCTGGCAACTACATCAAGCGGACTCTGCTAACTGAGTATCGCCAGCAACACAGAGGTGGTAAAGGCAAACGCGGTATAACCACCAAGGAAGAAGACGTCATTGATCAGTTAATCTTGGCGACCACTCACGACTGGCTGCTCTTCTTTACCAATAAAGGGCGTGTCTTCAGACTTAAAGCGTATGAAGTACCACCAGCCAGCCTAACTGCAAAGGGTATCGCTGTTGTTAACCTCTTACAGCTACAGCCGGATGAGACGGTCAGCTCTATCGTCCGAGTCCCGAACGGCACCAGTCAATCCGAGGGCTACCTACTTATGGCCACAACTCACGGTGTAGTCAAAAAGACGTCACTGTCAGATTACAATAACATTAGAACGACTGGCCTTATTGCTATTAAGCTCGATGACAAAGATGAGTTGAAGTGGAGCCATCTCAGTACGGGCAACGATGAGATCATCATTTCGACCGCTTTCGGTCAGGCTATTCGCTTTAGTGAAAAGGATATCCGACCGATGGGTCGTGCTGCCAGGGGCGTCAGAGGTATTCGCCTGCGACCAAACGATAGAGTAGTCGGTATGGATATTGTCGATGAGAAGCGAAAAGTACTTGTCTTAAGCGTCCATGGTTATGGTAAACTAACGAAAGTAGTTCACTTCCCAACTCATAAGAGAGGAGGCATCGGAATCAAGGCTGCTGTTGTAAATAGTAAGACAGGAGAATTGGTAACCGTACGCTCTCTGCCACCTGAATCAACGGAGGTGATAATCATCTCCAGCCAAGGTCAAACCATCAGACTAGCCCTTAAAGACGTCTCGCTACTGGGTCGAGCTACCCAGGGTGTACGACTGATGAGGCTTGATGACAAAGACGCCGTTGCTTCATTCGGGATCCTGAGTGCTAATGATGTCGGTACAGATGACGAACTTGAATTGGATAAGAAGAGTGAAAAGGAATAGAGGCTAAAGATGCATTTCCCTGAGTATCTAGTTGCTCCGCTGTTAGGGTGGATAGCCGCTCAGGGGATGAAGTACGGTATCGATCACCGTCATGTCATAGGCCTCAAAAACAACCTGAGATATATGTACCGAGCTGGGGGTATGCCAAGTACTCACTCTGCTATCGTCGCCTCGGTGGTCACAGTCGTCGGTTTCACTAGCGGGGTTAACTCTGCCATCTTCGGTGTCAGTGCTCTCTTTGCGGCCATCGTTATCTATGACGCTATGAATGTCCGCTACAGCGTCGGAGTCCAGGGGGAGCTTCTCAAGAAGATAATCGAGCACGATAAAGAGCTTCGTAAAGAAGCCGACTCTCTCTATGTCGTCCACGGTCATACGCTTACGCAGACTGCTGCCGGTGTTCTTGTGGGTTTTGTGGTCGGTCTCATTGTCTACTTGGTGCATTAAAGATCATTGACATCCCTGTTTTTAACAGGTAATATGTCTAGTGCTGCACGCGATCAGGAGGTCGCAGTGTGAGGTGTATTTTAACAATTTGGTAGTGCAAGTCATCGTCAGTCCAGAGGTGTGAAAATCACCTCACTTTTATGGAGAGTTTGATCCTGGCTCAGGATGAACGCTGGCGGCGTGCCTAATACATGCAAGTCGTGCGGTAACAGGTCTAGTTTACTAGATGCTGACGAGCGGCGGACGGCTGAGTAACGCGTAGGAATTTGCCCCAAAGTGAGGAATAACTGCCCGAAAGGGTAGCTAATGCCGCATGTGCTCTTCGGAGTAAAGCTTCGGCGCTTTGGGAGAAGCCTGCGTTCGATTAGCTAGTTGGTGAGATAACAGCCCACCAAGGCTACGATCGATAGCTGGTCTGAGAGGATGATCAGCCAGACTGGAACTGAGACACGGTCCAGACTCCTACGGGAGGCAGCAGTAAGGAATCTTCCACAATGGGCGCAAGCCTGATGGAGCAACGCCGCGTGCAGGATGAAGGCTTTCGGGTCGTAAACTGCTTTTCTTTGTGATGAATATGACAGTAGCAGAGGAATAAGCCTCGGCTAACTCCGTGCCAGCAGCCGCGGTCAGACGGAGGAGGCGAGCGTTATCCGGAGTGACTGGGCGTAAAGAGTTGCGTAGGCGGTCTGTTAAGCGGGCAGTGAAATCGTACGGCTCAACCGTACGGCTATTTCCCGAACTGACAGACTTGAGAATGGAAGAGGTAGCTGGAATTCCTAGTGTAGGGGTAAAATCCGTAGATATTAGGAGGAACACCAATGGCGTAGGCAGGCTACTGGTCCATTTCTGACGCTAAGGCACGAAAGCGTGGGGAGCGAACCGGATTAGATACCCGGGTAGTCCACGCCGTAGACTATGGATGCTAGCTGTTGGGCGCATCGACCCGTTCAGTAGCGAAGCTAACGCGTTAAGCATCCCGCCTGTGTAGTACGGTCGCAAGACTAAAACATAAAGGAATTGACGGGGACCCGCACAAGCGGTGGAGCGTGTTCTTTAATTCGATGATAATCGAAGAACCTTACCTGGGTTTGACATCCTGTGAATTTCTGCGAAAGCAGAAAGTGCCTTCGGGAACGCAGTGACAGGTGATGCATGGCCGTCGTCAGCTCGTGTCGTGAGATGTATGGTTAAGTCCAGTAACGAGCGCAACCCTTATGGCTAGTTAGATATGTCTAGCCAGACCGCCCCGGCAACGGGGAGGAAGGAGGGGATGATGTCAGGTCCTTATTTCCCTTACATCCAGGGCTAGAAACGCGCTACAATGGCCGGTACAATGGGCAGCCAACCCGCGAGGGGGAGCAAATCTCATCAAAACCGGTCTCAGTTCGGATTGTAGGCTGAAACTCGCCTGCATGAAGCCGGAATCGCTAGTAATCGCGGATCAGCATGCCGCGGTGAATACGTTCCCGGGTCTTGTACACACCGCCCGTCAAGCCACGAAAGTCACCAACACCCGAAGTCCAAACTTCGTTTTGGCCTAAGGTGGGGGCGATGATTGGGGTTAAGTCGTAACAAGGTATCCGTACCGGAAGGTGCGGATGGATTACCTCCTTTCTAGGGAGTTTACGCCTTGAATAGAGTGATCTATTCAATAGCGAGGTCGGTCATATTGTTTAGTTAGATCTGCTGAACAACTTTAGTCTCTTCGGAGACATGACAAGGTCACCTTTAAATCGACAGACGCTTGGCTTGCACTACCAGATTGTTAAGAAAGACCCCGTCTCTGTACGGGGTCTTGTTATTTTTATTACATCAATTTTCGTTGCGGAGAGACTCTACGTATTGACCCTTAGACCTGCTGACACTAATGGCCCGATTTGTACCCCAGAGAGTGCGGCGTCTGCTATAAGTGCCGGGAACTTACCCAATAAGACGTGGCCTGTGCTCGGGACCGTCTCTACTATTGCTGAGCTGGTGTGTCGGAGTACCGCGTATTCGTCCTCTTGGGGGCCTAACCAGGTGTCAGCCTCAGGTTGATAGACGATCGCATCACCAAATTGGTCTAGGGTCACGATAGCCTCATAGAGAGGGTCGGCACTAACCAGCCCTTCCTGCCAGGCATCGTGTGAGATGACAATGGACATATGACTATCTTTCCCCGTCGGGATCCTCAGAACACCGTGAGCACCACCGTCCTCTTGGGCTGCCTCTTCTTCCTCATCTGTGGCCGGTTGTAGACCGGCAATCAGATTAGTTCGCTGGTCGAGCCCCTTGAATGCGGGGGCATAGGCACGGATCTTTCGTTGTCCGCCGGGGTTGAGACTGCCTGAGCCACACTCAGCGAGTGAACGAAGGCCGCGAGAGTTTGTGACTATAGTCCCCGTGTCACTGAGGTTGGCAAGGGAGGCTTGGAGGATAGCGGCTTCGCGACCGAGAGTTCTAACGACCACGAGACTGCCATCACCCCTAGGATCTCCGTATAATATCGGGTCTTCCAATCGTTGGCCACGCCTTGCAGCCTCAACTTTCAAAGCGGCGTTTAGACGATCGTAGGGACGGGCTCCACCCATGTTGTGGACATAGAGAATGTCTGCGGCTTCACTCATAATGAAGTCAACCGTATCATTCAGATAAAGAACAGGCAAGCATTAGGGTTGTGAACCGTGGCCACCGAAGATCCCTTGAAGGGGAGAGAGCAAGAAGTTGGCAACGTCATGAAATACGCCGAACATAACGAAGAAGCCGAAGATGATAAGAATAACTGCAAGGAGCTTGTAGATAGCATACTGTCGTCCTGGTCCCAGAAAACCCTCTAAGCTTGGCATTGAGCCTAAGTTGTTGGAGATCTGATAATTGAACTTGACTCCGAGAGTACCGATGGCGATAAGTATCAAGCCGATGATAAAGCCTTTTATAGACATGTAGGTTTTCCGGTTATCTTTAGTCACATAGTAAGATATAACTTGTCTGATAACAACCTAATAAGGTACAATACCCCTGTCTCGTTGAGATGTGGGGCATTAGCTCAGCTGGCTAGAGCGCCTGCTTTGCAAGCAGGAGGTCGTGGGTTCGAGTCCCACATGCTCCACCAAGATTCTCTTACTTATAGTTATAATAGGTGAGAATATGGGCTTATAGCTCAGCTGGTCAGAGCGCGTCACTGATAATGACGAGGTCCCTGGTTCGAGTCCAGGTAAGCCCACCAGAATCGCATGATAAACTCACTGTCATCTGTCGGCAGTGAGTTTTATCGTTTATCTCATCTGTGGCAGAGAAGGACACCGTATAGGTGCCCTTTTTGTTCCATTATTTTTATTGCACTGACGGGTAAGAAGTGCTAAAATTAAGGCTAGTGAGGTCATCGTTAATCGAGCACATCATCAAAGGAGCCGATTAACCTCTGACACGAAGCCTATCTTGGTGGATGTCCTGTTCCTTTTATACTCAGGAAGGAATGAAGGATCTTGAGAATACACACGAGTTAATCGTTGTTTTCTACGGTTCATTTCTGTGTAACTCTCAAGGGAGTTTTGCAACTTAACAATTTGGTAAGGTAAAGGACAGACATGTAATTAGTGCATACTAATTACTAGTCGATACAAATGCATAAAAAGTTACTCAAGAGCATGCGATGGATGCCTTGACACGTAGTGCCTAAGAAGGACGTGGAAGACTGCGATAAGCTTCGGGGAGCTGTCTACAAGCTTTGATCCGGAGATCTCCGAATGGGGAAACCTAGCATGAGTCATATCATGTTGCCGTCAGCTGAATTCATAGGCTGTCAGGAGGCAAGTGCCCGAACTGAAACATCTTAGTAGGGTGATGAATAGAAAACAACAAGTGATTCTCAGAGTAGTGGCGAGCGAAATGGGAACAGCCCAAACCTTTTAGGTTTTTTGCGTGTTAACTCACGCGAGATAAGCTGACAGGCGAATATCTATAAGGGGTTGTGAGAAGAAAACGACCATATAAGAGGCCTTGATTTATCAAGTACTCTTATATGCGAGAGATTGCTGTCAACATCTCATAAGGTCGACAAGAAGCTTTGCTAGCAGAAGCAGTTGGAAATCTGCACCACAGAGAGTGATAGTCTCGTACGCGAAAGCGAAGCTAGCCTTATATTTTTTTCTCGAGTAGGACGGGACACGTGAAACCCTGTCTGAATCTGGGAGGACCACCTTCCAAGGCTAAATACACTGCGTGATCGATAGCGTACTAGTACCGTGAGGGAAAGGTGAAAAGAACCCCGGGAGGGGAGTGAAATAGACCCTGAAATCGCATGCTTACAAGGAGTCGGAGCCGGTTTACCGGTGACGGCGTGCTTTTTGTAGAACGATCCAGCGAGTTACTTTGCAGTGCAAGGTTAAGCCATCTGGCGGAGCCATAGTGAAAGCGAGCCTGAATAGGGCGTTTAGTACTGCTGAGTAGACCCGAAACCGAGTGACCTAACCATGGCCAGGCTGAAGCGTGGGTAAAACCACGTGGAGGGCCGCACCAGGACATTCTGCAACATGTTTGGATGAGCTGTGGTTAGTGGTGAAATGCTAATCGAACTCGGAGATAGCTGGTTCTCCTCGAAATAGCTTTAGGGCTAGCGTCGTGTGATAGCGATCGGGGGTAGAGCTCTGTAAAGGACTGGGGCTGGCAACGGTACCCACCCTTAACAAACTACGAATACCGGTCGTGGTATCACGGCAGTTAGAACGTCGGGGCTAAGCTCGGCGCTCGAAAGGGAAAAAGCCCAGATCATCGTCTAAGGTCCCAAAATGTATGCTCAGTGGGAAACAAGGTGAGGTTTCTTAAACAGCGAGGATGTTGGCTTGGAAGCAGCCATTCATTTAAAGAGTGCGTAACAGCTCACTCGTCAAGAGATCTTGCGTGGAAAATGTAACGGGGCTAAGCATACTACCGAAGACATGGGCTGCAGTTTACTGCAGCGGTAGAGGAGCGTTCCTCTCTGCGGTGAAGTCAGATCGTAAGGTCTGGTGGAGCGTGAGGAAGTGAGAATGCTGGAATGAGTAACCATAAGACAGGTGAGAATCCTGTCCGCCGAAAGAGTGAGGTTTCCTAAGCCATGGTAATCATCTTAGGGTTAGTCGGGCCTAAGCCGAGGCGCGTAGCGTAGGCGATGGACAACGGGTTAATATTCCCGTACCGGTTATATCTTTGTACACTGTGCACGGCATGGTAGCTTGAGCGGATTCTTGGTTATATCCGTCTAAGCGTCTAGCCAGCCTTTTGGCTGGTGAAGCGCGAATGCGAGCTCCTTTTGGAGCGAGTCGAGTGACCCAAGCTGGCGAGAAAAGCAAGTGAACATGTGGGTATAGCCGCCCGTACCGCAAACCAACACAGGTACTCAGGTCGAGTAGACCAAGGCGTACGAGAGAACCTTCCTAAAGGAACTCGGCAATACAGCGACCGTAACTTCGGGATAAGGTCTGCCTCGCCTGTGCTCGCACAGGAAGGCCGCAGCGAAAGAGTCCAGGCGACTGTTTACCAAAAACACAGGTCTCTGCTAACACGAAAGTGGAAGTATAGGGGCTGACGCCTGCCCGGTGCCGGAAGGTTAAGGGGAGGAATTTACGTTCCGAACTGAAGCCCCGGTGAACGGCGGCGGTAACTATAACCGTCCTAAGGTAGGATTGCTGCCTTAGTGGAGTGAGAGACTCCCTTCTGTTTCCCTCTGCCGAGAGGTTTAAGAAGAAAATTTGGCTAAATGCTGGAAACCCCGTGCCTTAAAGGGCTGTAGAATTCTGCACTACCGTACTGTTGTATAATAAGCATTAGCTTATGTACCAGCATGGTGATAATGTGCCAGATGCGGACAATCAGCAGGAAAGGCTAATTAATTTAGGTTGGGTCCTAGGTTTTGTTGATGGTGAGGGCTGCTTCTCGATAGGGTTTATCAAACAACCAGATCGAGATAAGCGCACAGGATACAAGACTGGCTATCAAGTTGCTCATGAATTTGCCGTAACGCAAGGTGAAAAGAGTTTGGCGGCGCTAGAAGATCTTCAGAGATTTTTTGGTGTCGGACAGCTGATAATCAACCGACGTTACGATAATCATAAAGAGCATCTAT
Source organism: Candidatus Saccharimonadales bacterium (assembly GCA_035945435.1). Taxonomy (NCBI): domain Bacteria; phylum Candidatus Saccharimonadota; class Candidatus Saccharimonadia; order Saccharimonadales (SeqCode); species Saccharimonadales bacterium (SeqCode). The sequence goes on from DASZAF010000026.1 coordinate 39,287, forward strand.
ATCGGTATGTTGTGAGAAAACGAAGTGATCTGTTAACAATTATCATTCCGTTCTTTGAGCAATATGCGCTAAGAACCTCTAAAGATAACGACTTTAAGAAGTTTGTGGCATGTGTGACTATTGTGAATGAGGGCAGGCATCTCACTAGGGATGGCTTGATCGAAATTGCAAAAATCGCGCAGACGATGAATCGCCAAAAACCCAGAGAAGAATTGATTAGAATCCTCAGAGACTACACGCCAAACTCTGAATTAACTTCAGTGAAGATATAGTCCGAGCTCTATGGCGACATAGAGAGCAGTGAAAGCGTGCTGCATATTAACAGAGCGTTGTCATTTGACACTAAGCGAAATTCCTTGTCAGGTAAGTTCTGACCTGCACGAATGGCGCAACGATCTGGACACTGTCTCTAGGAAGGACTCGGTGAAAGTGCATTGGCGGTAAAGATGCCGTCTGTCCGCACCAGGACGAGAAGACCCCGTGGAGCTTTACTACAGCTTGACATTGAATCGGGTTATAACACGTGTAGCATAGGTGGGAGGCTTTGAAGCAGATACGCTAGTATTTGTGGAGCCGCCGGTGAAATACCACCCTTGTTGTAATCTTATTCTTACATTGGCCGTTATCCGGTCAGTGGACCGTGTCTGGTGGGTAGTTTAACTGGGGCGGTTGCCTCCTAAAGAGTAGCGGAGGCGTTCAAAGGTTGGCTAACTTCGGATGGAAATCGAAGTGATAGTGCAAACGCATAAGCCAGCTTGACTGTGAGGATTACAATCCAAGCAGGCACGAAAGTGGGAGTTAGTGACCCGTCGTTCGTACTTTTGTACATGAACGTGGGATCGACGACGCAAACGGATAAAAGTTACCCCGGGGATAACAGGCTTATAGCGCCCAATAGTTCACATAGACGGCGCTGTTTGGCACCTCGATGTCGGCTCATCACATCCTGGGGGAGGAGCATCTCCCAAGGGTTCGGCTGTTCGCCGATTAAAGTGGTACGCGAGCTGGGTTCAGAACGTCGTGAGACAGTTCGGTTTATATCCGGTGTGGACGCAAAGAAATTTGAGAAGATTTGTCCCTAGTACGAGAGGACCGGGATGAACATACCTCTGGTGTACCGGTTGTTGTACCAACAGCATGGCCGGGTAGCTACGTATGGACCAGATAAGCGCTGAAAGCATATTAAGCGCGAAACTGACTTCAAGATTAGATTTCTCTATGAGACCCCTGAAAGACGATCAGGTTGATAGGTGCAAGGTGAAAGTGTAGTAATATACTGAGCCGAAGTATACTAATAGGTCCATTGACTTTTTATGCTCTCATCCAAGCTCAGTGCTTGACACTAAGCTATGGATGGGATAATGTTCGACTAGTAATTCGTGTGTGGGAGTTACAGACCTTTACCTTATCAGAGTCTTAAGCAACGATGTCTGGACATCGAGATGGCCCTACCTCTGCAGATAGAGCTTACTCGGTGCCCATGGCGCTGGGGAAACACCCGTTCCCATCCCGAACACGGAAGTTAAGCCCAGCAGCGGCGATAATACTACGCAAGTGGGAAGATAGCACGGTGCCGTTTTATATAGGCCCCCTCGTTAACGCGAGGGGGTTTATCTATCTGTAAATAAGCAAAACAATACGTCAAAATCTATTAAACTTTATGTAAACGTTGACGTATATTGTACTAAATGATACAATATTTACATAAGCAACATGTAACAGAAGAGGTGAGTTATATGCCTGGAACAGTTAAAGGCGGTCGCCGCGCAGCGGCTACCAACAAAGCAAAGTACGGTGACAACTTCTACGCTCGCATTGGCGCTAAGGGCGGTAAAGCAACGGGTCTTAAGGGATTTGCTGTGAACCGCGACCTAGCACGTATCGCTGGTGCAAAAGGTGGCAAGAAGAGCCGCCGACGTTCTACCAAGAACGCCGAGTAAGTAGTAGTCTTCTCACACGACGTATCGACGAATCATACATTCAGTAGATCTCGGTACACGCCAAGAACACCCGCAGTTAAAGCAGTTGTAGGTGTTTTTGGCTTTCTGGAGACCTAATCGGGTGCATTGTGGGCAGCGGCTTCGAGCGTGGAGCCACTCCTTATATGTCCTGACGGCCTCTAAGGCGTAACGATCGTTATAATCGATGCCGTACCTTGGGGCTATCTCGGCCGTCTTGTCCCATGCCTCAGTTTCCATTCTCAGGAGATCAACATCTAGCCCGTAGTCTTTGTGACCAAGGATGGCGTGGCTGACTTCATGGAGAAGGAAATGGGCACCTTCTTCGTCAACAGATTCATCTCCAAGATAGACCACCCCTTTTTTAGGGCTCCACATAAAGTCGTCTCCTTCGGAGAACTTTATGCTCGGGTAGTCAGCTTGAATGTGAATGAGGGTGGGGGTTATTTGTAGCAATTTCATAACAACCGTAGATTACTGCCTCTTCAGGATGATGAGCTTTTAACAACCGTGGCATCTTAACAATTGGGGCCAAGTGAGACGACACCTCCTCGGATACATAACGACTATAGCTTTCGAAGTATGCACCGATGCTACCACCGAAGATGATAACGTCAGGGTAAAAAGTGGGTATGATGGCCAGCAGACCAAGAGATAGCTTGTGGGCAATCTCTTTCCAGGTAGCGTCTTCGTGGATGTCATGAGCATACTTCTTATAGTCACGTAGGATAGCGCGACCCGAAGCGATATCCTCCCATGCCTGATAACTTCCATCGTGCCAGAGTATCAGCTTGCCAGCCTCACTTCTGTTAAGGGCGAGATCCGGTTCGCCTTTGAAGACAAGACCGGTACCAATACCAGTACCAATTGTGAGGTAGAGCACAAGTGGAGCCGCTGATTCAAGTAGTCGTGCCTCTGAGAAAGCGGCCACCTTAGCATCATTTTCAATGGTAATCGGCACGTTAAACTTCTGGCTCATAAGATGGCCGAACGGCACGTTCTCCCAGGGGAGGTTGCCAAACCGAAAGACTTCCTGGGTCTCAAGATTAACTACCCCTGGTACGGCCATGACAATCTGCTTAACCTTGTCACTCCAAAACTTCTCTTCGATGAATGATGTTAGCTCGCTCAGGAAAGTATCGAGGTCGGGATTGGTCGGAATTTTTTCGGACTTGATAATCTCACCCGTGTCGCTAAAGAGAGCGACCAGAGTCTTAGTCCCTCCGGTATCGACAGCAATCACCATATGTAAGGTAGTGTAGCATATACCCAGTTAGATATTCATTGTGCTCGGCGCTTATATTAGTTAAAATGAAATCTAGACTGGGGGACAACTATAGTGCGTGAATTTATTTCAAGATTACTTAATAGGACAAATCCGATAGTTCTTCGTTTGGGGTTATTGATCCTGCTTGCTCTCGTCATTGCCAATGTCGTCTACTTTACAGAATTTCACCACACGAACACCTCAAAGACGATAACGCCGTCATCGAAGACAAGTAAACAGGTTGCCTCGACAAGCACAAAGACTCCTCAGCAGACTTCGCCTAAGTCGACAACATCAACGAGAACAGCCAAGACGCAGCCCAAGTCGTCAACTCCTACTCAAAAGGCTCCTAGTAGCTCTCAGACGTCCAAACAGTCGACTCCGACGCCTGCTCCATCCTCATCACAGCCTCAGACTGGCGCTCAGTCAAATCAGACTATCTTGCCGACGACTGGCTTTAATGTAGGAAGTGCTGTCCTCGGCTTCTTCGCCGTCGGAACAGCTGTCTATTTGGTAGAACGCCTTCGCCAGCAACGTCAGTACCAGTAGCCAACAGGTAGTGACCTCTTTACAATCGGAGACGAATAAGCTTAAATAAGAGCAACATTGTGTGCATCTGGTAGTTAAGGTGTGCCCAAAGTACGACCATCGAAAGGAGCCAATATTATTAATGGTTAAGCAACGCATCTCTATGGATGACTTACTTCAGGAGGAGACAGCTCCGAAGTTTGTCCCTGGTGAGGTCACCGAAGGTACCATCTTAACGGTACGCAAGCACGAGATCTGGGTAGATCTCGGGGTGAACGGAGTGGGAATGATCCCTCGTCGGGAGATCGGCCTGGCACGGGACATCAAGGAAGGCGAGAAGATCGCCGTTAGCATCATCGATCCTGAGTTTGAGGATGGCTACGCCCTCCTCAGTCTTCGCAAGGCAGTTAAGGATCGGGGTTGGGATGAGATTGTCCGCATCTGTGAAGCGGGAGAGACGATCGAGGTATCGGCCTATGATGCCAACAGAGGTGGTCTCTTGATAGAACTCGAAGGTATTCGCGGCTTTCTGCCAGTCAGTCAGCTCTCTGCCGAGCACTACCCCCGGGTAGCCGGTGCCGACAAGGATGAGATCCTGCAGCGCCTGCACTCTCTGGTTAACAAGCCACTTAAGGTTCGTGTCCTCGACGCCAACCGCAAGGAGAACAAGCTTATCTTCTCAGAGAAGGAGGCTATCCGTGAGGACATGAAAGAGCGCTTCGAGCAACTCAAGGTTGGTGACGAAGTTGAGGGAACGGTAACTGGGGTCGTTGACTTCGGTGCCTTCGTCAACGTCGACGGCATAGAAGGATTGGTCCATATCTCTGAGATCTCTTGGGAGCGAGTCAACAACCCATCAGACTACGTCAAGATAGGCGAGAAGATTAAGGCTAAGATTATCGCTATCGATAAGGATCGACTTTCATTGTCGATCAAACAACTCCAAGAAGATCCCTGGCTGAAAGAGGTTGATAACTTCAAGAAAGGCGAGTCTGTCGAAGGGACTGTCACCCGGATTACGCCGTTCGGTGCCTTTATCCAGCTGAGCCCGGCCGTCGAAGCTCTCGTGCATGTTACCGAGCTTGGAGAAGGTGGCAGTAACGGTGTTGATCCAGAGAAGATCTTCAAGCTGAACGAGAAGAAGCAGTTTGTGATCTTAGAGATTGACAAAGAGAACCGCAAGATATCGCTTGGCTTAAAGAAGAAATAGGCCTAAGCTATAGGTAAATAAGGGGCGCGAGGTGGCGTCAAGGAAGGAGCTGTATCGATGGCACAGAAAATCGTCGTTATTTCTGCAACGATCACTGTCGGCGAGCTTGCCGCACAGCTCGATATCCCTGTTACTCGTCTAATTGGCGAGCTCTTTAAGAACGGTATTGCGGCTACTGTTAACCAAAAGATCGACTTCGATACGGCTCAGATTATAGTGGATGAGCTTGGTCTTGAGGACATTGAGCTTCAGGAGAAGGACGAGACGGTTCCAGAGGCTATAGAAAGCCGCAAAGAGCGTACCTTGAGCGATAAGGCGGTTACGCGGCCACCTATCGTCGCTGTTATGGGCCACGTTGACCACGGCAAGACGTCTCTTCTTGACGCCATCTTAGATACTAAGGTAGCCAGCGGAGAGTCAGGTGGAATTACACAGCATATCTCGGCCTACCAGGCGACTCATAAGGACAGGGTGGTTACATTCCTTGATACGCCTGGTCACGAGGCTTTCAGTGCTCTCAGACAGCATGGAGCGGCTCTAACAGATGTCGCCTTGATAGTGGTAGCTGCTGATGACGGAGTAAAGCCCCAAACCATCGAGGCTATTAAATTTGCGAGACAGGCCAATGCTCATATCGTCGTGGCTATTAATAAGATAGATAAACCTGGGGCTGATGTGAACCGGGTCAAACAAGAACTCTCTGAGCAGCAGTTAATGCCAGAGGAGTGGGGCGGCGACACTGTCATGGTGGAGGTGTCAGCTAAGACCAAGGAGAACATTGATAAGCTTCTCGATATGGTTCTGCTGGTTGCTGACATTGATGAACTAAAAGCTGAAGTTGATGTTCCAGCCGAAGGGCTAGTTATTGAATCGCATATGGAACTGGGGCGTGGCCCGGTGGCCTCTCTCTTGGTCGAGCACGGGCATCTGAGCCCTGGTCAGTATGTAGTGGCCGGTAAGGTCTATGGTAAGATACGAACCCTCGGTGACTATAGAGGTGATGCTATTAAAGATGCTGGCCCTTCTACCCCTGTCGTTATAACTGGCTTTAAGGAGATGCCTGGTTTTGGTGACCACTTCTCAGCCGTTAAGAGCGAAAAAGATGCCAAGTTTCAGGCTGAGACCGCTCAACGAGCAGGCAGCGGTAATAGCGCTAATATGAATGTGACCAGTGCTCAGTTACTACAGATGATCAGTAAGAAAGCAGAGGTCAGCTTCCTAAACGTCGTACTCAAGGCAGATGTCCAGGGTTCTTTAACCTCGCTAGTTGATAGCCTCCAGATGGTTAACACAAAAGAGGTTGAAGTCAGGGTAATCGGCTCAGGAGTTGGTAATATCTCTGAGAACGATGTCCGACTGGCTTCAGGCAGTGAAGCTGTCATCTACGGCTTTAATATAGAAGTCTCTAGCAATATCAAGCGTTTGGCGGCCAGAGAGGGTGTCTCAATCAGGGTCTTTAAAGTTATCTATGAGCTACTCGATGACGTTAAGGAAGTTATGACGGCTCTCCTGGCGCCAAAGGTCGTCGAAACAGAGGTGGGTAGTCTTATTGTGAGAGGGGTCTTTCGCAGCACCAAAGATACTATTATATGCGGCGGAGAAGTTACCAAGGGCAAAGCAGAACCTGGCGTTTTGGGTAGAGTCCTGCGTGATAAAGAGCAGATTGCCGAAGTAGATGTCGTTAGTGTCCAACGACAGATGCAAGAAGCCAAAGAGGTCTTTGAAGGCGAGATGTGCGGTCTGCAGCTTAAGACACACGGCAAGCTGCTTATTCAAGAAGGGGATCGTATCGAGTTCTTCAAGCGTGAGATGCAGACTCGGACCCTGTAAGCCAACAGTTGATCTCATACATGATCTAATCGCTATATATAAAGGTATCGCGAATATATCGCGGTATTCATAAAGCTAAAGCGAAATACATATTGACATTAGCGCAATAATTTGCTATTAATATGTATGTTTACAAAATAAAAATAAAATAAATCAATTTCTTCATAAGGAGCACCTACAACAATGGCAAGACCATCACTAGAACAGCTTGGCGACGAGGCTATGCCTCATGCAGGTCGGTACGAATCATACCGCACTGACGAGAACCATCCAGCTCGACTGCTAGCACGAGCAGCTATGCGCCGAGTCTTAAGCCGCCCAGAACGTATTACACAGGCCTATTACACAGCTTCACTCGCTACTGGCGAGAGAGCCGTCGAAGACTTTGCAACTCGAGCCGCTAAGAAAGATGCAATCTTCGGTGAGATGCTTGACGATGCTGACAAGTATCGTAAGGTAAGTAAGAAATACGAGGCTTCACCATTCAGCCAGGTACCTGAATTCGGTAGCTGGATGGACAAGAAAGCTGAACTTGCTCGACTAAGAGCTCTTAAGAAAGCCGCCCCAGGCAGCTTCCCTGCTGCTGACCGCGACAGAATGGCCGCACTTAAGCTTGAGATTACTGACCTTAGATACGATCTCGATCAGGTCGTTGAAGGTGGTCGTGCTCACGGCTTTGGCAAGGTCAAGAAAGTTGCTAAGGGTAAGGCTGGCTACAAGGCTTATCAGGCAGAGGTTACCCGACGCACAACTCTTATGGCTGACGCAGAGACACTGTGGCAAGAGAGAGACGATCTACGCGCTAAGATTCAAGGCTTTGATGCTATCGAACAGGCTGATGGAACTCGCACCGGCCTCTACGCAAAGGAAGAGCACCGCATGGTACTACGCCAGGCTGTTAACGCTCGTGCCCGTGAAGCTCTTATTGGCGCTAGCTCAGAGGGTGATCCTGCTGCTGCAGCTGCAGAGGCTGGTCGTACTCAGGACTTCGGCATGATCGAAGTGCACACCGAGAAGCTTGCTCACGCACGACGCCAGAAGGCAGATGGCAACCCACTAACCCAGTCTGAGGTCATGGCTATGGTTCACGCCGGCTACATGACTCCTGATCAAGCCAGGGTTGAGCTTCGACGCTCAGGAGTCCATGATGCGCTTGGTTCGCGAATCGAGATTGATGCTGGTCTCTTTAATGCTCCGACCGACGCGACCGATAGGGCTGACCTTGTTGCCATGTACCGTCGTTCACGAAGCACTAACCCGACTGAAGCAGCTGCCAACCAGCTTAGCTTCGTCGATGCCGTACGGCTGGCTCGAATGAGCCGAGCCGAATCTGGTCTGACCGATGCCGAAGTCGCTACTGTTGAACGCTGGTTCGAGTACATGCAAGAGAACGTTCGTGATCGAATCGTCTGGGGCGGTCTCAGGACCGATGCCGAGCGCGTGAGTCAGTTTGATAGTACTCCTGACCCGTGGAGACTCAACCAGGCTTTCGGTGTCTACCGAGCCAATCCTGGTGCGCTTACCAACGAACAGCGCCAGATGCTCCAAGCTGTCGGCGTCATGTTCGGTGGAGAAGGTAGACGAGTTAATCCTGAGGCTCGCCGCCGCCACGTCCGCCTTGGCCGACGCGCCCTACGGCGTGCATACGGTGGTGCCTCTGTTGATGAAGCTGCTCGACACGCCGCAGATGCTCACGCACGACGCCATCCGTAAAGCGCTCAGCATGACTAGAATGGCCTCTCGCCGGCCAATAATGGTGTAGACTAAATAAAGATATATACAACAAAAGGAACTTTAGATCATGATACAACTCGACGAGAAATGGCTTAGCCAGCAAGGTATTACCGGACTGAGCACTGATGACGCCCAATCACTGCTCCAGCACCTCTACAGTGAGCTTGAACTTCGCGTAGGCATGCGCCTCTCAGAGAACCTGACTGACGCCCAGCTCGCAGAATTTGAAGAGATCACCAACCGAGGTGACGAGGAAGCTGCCTTTACTTGGCTGGAGACTAACTGCCCAGATTACAAGGAAGTTGTCCAGCAAGAGCTTGAGAAACTGGCCACCGAACTTCGCGCAAACAAAGATAAGATCCTTGGCGCTGCTCCTGCCGAGTAGATCGAGTCAGCGAGGTCACCAAAACCCCGGCTACTACGGAAGCCGGGGTTTTATTATTGATGCTCATACTTTAGGAATGTAGCCGGCTGCGAACTCTTGCCCACTAATCTCTTTCTTGCCCGGAACCTTAAGTGAAAGGATCTCAACGAAACCGTCTTTAGCTTCGATAAGCAAGCGCTTATCTGAGTAGCTAACTCTGCCAGGAGATGAGTTCCTCGTAGCCGTCCCCTTATGTGTCTTCGCTAAAGTGATGACTACATCTAAAGATTGGTCTTCGGGAAGAGTGATGGTGGCTCGGGATTGTGGCCATCGGTTGAAAGCACGTACCTTTCGAGCAATCTCATCAGCTGTCTCGTTAGCCCAATCGATGTGGCTATCCTGTTTGTTGATAAGCGGGGCTAACGAGACACTTTTCTCATCTTGCTCAGACGGCTCTAGTTCGCCACTCAGAATACGCGGCAGTGTCTTGATGAGCAGTTCGCCACCGACTTTGCCGATTCTCGGGTAGACGTTCTGCTGGGTGTCTTCATCACTCAACTTGAACTTCTCAGTCGCGTAGATTGGCCCGGCATCCATCTCTTTTATGAGCCGAATGATGGTGACACCCGTTTCTGAATCTCCGTGCAGAAGTGCCTGTTCGATCGGGCTTGATCCTCTGTACTTGGGGAGTAGGGAGGGGTGAACATTGATGATGCCATACGGAAAGAGGTTGAGAATAGACTCAGGGATTATCTTTCCGTACGCGACCAGAACTCCGATTGGAGCTTGTAGATCCTTTAGTTCTGGTTCGATGTCACGTAGCTTTTCGGGCTGAAAAACCTTAATGTTGTGGGCTTTTGCGATTTGCTTAACCGCCGGTTCAGACATCTCGAGGGTACGTCCCTTGGGGGCATCCGGTTTGGTGACAACAGCCTTAATATTCCAGCTGCCTTCGATCAGCTGACTGAGAATTATCGGGCTTAATTCGTCAGTCCCGAAATAGACGAGCGGCGTTGATATCTTTGGGTTCGAGCTTGGCGAGCTTACCATCTTCATTCAACCTGTAAAAGGCATCCTTATCTTTAATGTAGTCTATAAACATAATACCGTTAGTGTGGTCGATCTCGTGCTGCAAGATCCTAGCCAGAAACCCTTCAGCAGTCAGACTTACTTCAGTACCTTTGACTGACATAGCTTTCACTTTAACCTTGTTATATCTCGGCACGAAACCGTAAATGTCTTTGACGCTGAGGCAACCTTCGTAGTCGTAGGTGATGTTACCCCAAGCCTTAACGATTTTCGGGTTGATAAGTATTGAGAAGGTGCGGTCCTTCTTGTTGTCGAAGTCATTTCGGATAATGACAACTCGCTCAAGTTCGTCGATCTGCACGGCCGCCAAGGCAACGCCAACTTCATGAGGTCGGCTATCTTCCCAATCAAGCGTGGCCGATTCCATATCGGCGATCAGTTTCTTAATCGTGGGCGTGACCTTTTCGATCGTTTTCGAAGACTTGCGGAGATGCGGATTAGGTAATGCAATGATGTGGTGACGGGTTTTCATCTGCGCTAAGTATAGATGAACATCCCTATTTTGGGGAGTCACTAGAGAAGAGTGATGGGGTCAATGTCGATTTGCCAGGTGGTCGGCAAGTCGCCAGCAATCTTCTGCAGAACCTGACGAGATTTACTCTTTATGATTAGCTGCCAGTTATACTGACCCCCTGTATACTCGTAAAATGAAGGACTTGGGCCCAAAACTTCGACGTCAGGGAAACGAGTACGAATATCGTCGGCAGTCTTACCCATTGTGCGGATGGTAGTTGCCTCGGTCTTTGCCCCAAAGTTGAGCTTGAGTAGGTAGCGGAAGGGGGGGTAGCGAGTTTTCTGGCGGTTGGTTAGCTCTGCCTCGGTGAAAGCTTCGACATTGCGCTCGGCCGCCCAAAGAATGATGGGGTGATCGGGCAGATAGGTTTGAAAGATAACGGTGCCACGTTCTTTGCTTCGACCGGTTCGACCACTAACTTGGTAGAGCAGTTGGAAAGTCCGCTCGCTTGCAGAATAGTCTGGCAGGTGGAGACCGGCGTCAGCTTGGACGACGCCAACCGTTGTGATCTTGGGAAGATCAAGCCCCTTGGCTACTACTTGGGTACCGACCAGGATGTCGATCTTGTTATCGTAGAGTTCCTGATAGCGGATGTGTAGCTTCTCGTCGTCGGTGTTATCGGTATCAAAGCGGGCGACTTTAGCTTTCGGGAATAGACGACTGATTTCTTGGGTGATCAGTTTGGTGCCGATGCCCCTGAAGATGATGGTCGGGTGATGACAGATGGGACAGGTATAGGTGAGGGGTTGCCGATAGTTGCACGAGTGGCACTTAAGTTCCGATGAGTCTGCATGGAACGTCAACGGAAGATGACAGACCGGACACTCTGCTCGCCAGCCACACTCTTCGCAGATAACGACCGGAGCAGTCCCACGTCGGTTATGAAAGAGTAGGACCTGCTGTTTTTTCTGGAGCGAGGTCTCAATGGCAGCCAGGAGCTGGTTCGATAGAAAGCGATGCTTGGTAAAGGCGTCTTTATCGTGGTGGTTGATGATCAGTATCTCGTTATCCTGGTGCCTGAAGATGGCCTCGGGTAGTTCCAGCAACTTTAGTTTCTTCTGCTGGGCCAGATAGAGCTCGGTGACATTCGGGGTCGCACTGCCCATGATCAGTTTTGCTTGGTGTAGTCTAGTTAACACGCTAGCCGCATAGAGCGCGTTATATCGCGGCGAACGGTCCTGCTTAAATGAGGGTTCATGACATTCGTCCACGACCACCAAACCGACGTTCTTAAGCGGGCTGAAGAGGGCTGAACGAGGTCCGATCACTACTGCTGGCTTGTCTGATAGAAGTAATGTTTCCCAGGTTTGATGTCGCTCGGCCTCCGTCATTGAAGAGTGGGTTACGTGAACGTTCTCAAAATAGAGAGAGAAGTCGGCGATGAGCTGGCTGGTCAAGGCGATCTCGGGTATGAGAATGATTACCGAGCGCCCCTCTTCGATGACATGCTTTGCGGCTTCGATGTAGACGTGTGTCTTGCCTGATCCGGGCACTCCTCTGAGAAGATATGCACCTTCCATGGTGTTGTTGATAATTTTTATCGCGTGCTTCTGGGAGTCTGTGGCTTCAATCTTTTGCTTCGGCCGCTTCACGACAAGCTGCCGTGCTTTCGAGCCTCGTCGTTTCTTGTGGATGCCGGACGGCAAGACGGTTTGGATAACGGTGCCGATGTGAGCGATGTAGTAATCCCGCAACCAGAGGCTTAAACTAATCAGTTCCTTTGGCAGAATAGTGCCCCCGTAGAGAACCTCGAGTGGTCTGGTCTCAAACGGTGGCTTATCGACTTCGCCTAACGTAAAGCCATTTGCCCACTTCTTCCCAAGGGGCACGTGGACAATCGTTCCGGTCTTTAACTTTTCATTGCTATGGTAGGTGAAGATGGCGGTCTTGCTATGAGCGAGTGAGGCGACAGCGACTTGGTAAAAATACATTGCTGCCTCTATTATACGGCTATTTTTGTTACACTATAAGCGTATGTACTTTACGAATCGCGCGCAGGCGGGTGAAGCCCTCACCGAGGAACTGCAGGATTACCGTTATAAAAATTGTGTCGTTGTTGCGCTGACAGATGGAGCAGTCTTAGTCGCTGAGCCGATTGCTCACTATCTACATGCCACTCTGGCGATGCTACTGGCGGAGCAAGTCGAGATACCCGGCGAGCACCAGTATGTTGGTACCGTTAACCAAGACGGTGGCTATGCCGAAAACTCTGAGATCAGCGAAGGTGAGATGGATGAGTATAAGACCGAGTTCTTCAACTACATCGAAGAAGAAAAGCTGCGAGTCTTCCAGAAACTAAATCGTCTTGTTACCGACGGTGGGGCCGTCGATCCAGCTATGCTTCAGGATCACGATGTAATCTTGGTGTCGGACGGCTTAAAGACTGGGGCTACTCTCGACGCGGCTGCCGAGTTCCTCAAACCAATCCGTCTTCATAGGCTAGTGATTGCCACGCCGCTGGCTTCGGTCGGTGCCGTCGACCGTATGCACGTTTTGGCAGACGAACTGCACTGTCTAAACGTCGTCGATAACTATCTCGACACCAATCACTACTATGACAACAATAAATTACCCAATCACAAACAGATCCTGGCAAAGATACGCCAGAGTGTCCTGAATTGGAAATAGTAACAAAGCTATGCTTGAGCAGCGTGCGGGTTGACTGTACAATGACTCAAAGTAGGCGCTGTAAAAGCGAGGTATAATTAGATATACAATGCTCGACGTATTCATCACATCAAGAGTCCGACGAAAAATAGTTGTCGTATACGCCAAATATCCGGCTTTTAAGACACACGTTCGAGGTCTCGCCAAACTTATTAAAGAAGACCCAGGTAACATTCAGCGCGAGCTTAAGCGTCTCGAAAAGGTTGGTTTCCTGCACTCCGAAAGGCAGGGAAACACCAAGATCTACTCGACCAATAAGCAGTTTCTCTTCTTCAAAGAGCTACAAAGCATTGTTCTTAAGACGCAGCGTCATCAGCAAGCAAAAGTGAAGCCGTAAGGATCTCTTGGCTATGAGTAACTCGAATACACTCTTCGAAGAGTTACTTAAGAAACGGGGCCTCACAGACGCAAAGGCTCGCGAACTATTTCTTGAGCCTGACTACGATGGGGCTAATCACGACCCGTGGTTGCTCCCGGATATGCGACCGGCAGTCGATCGCCTGAAGAAAGCTCAAGAGAAGGGTGAACGAATCGTTATCTATGGAGATTATGATGTCGATGGGCTAACGGCCACGGCACTTCTTAAAGACGCGTTCGAATCATTCGGGATCAATGTCTCAACGTTTATTCCGAACAGATTTATCGAGGGTTACGGTTTGTCTGAAAAAGCGATCGAACAGCTGGCAGGGGATGGCTATAAATTGGTGGTCACGGTCGACTGTGGCAGTCTCTCAGACAAGGAAATCAAAAAGGCGAATAGTTTGAAGATGGATGTCATTGTGACTGACCATCACACTGTAGCCGAAGTGATGCCACCGGCTGTAGCCGTTATAAACCCGAAGCGGCTCGATCATGTCTACCCGTTTCGCGACCTAGCCGGGGTGGGTGTTGCTTTCAAGTTAGTGAGAGCCATGCAGAGCGAGATGAGAGGGCTAGAACCTGGCCAGGAGAAGTGGTTGCTAGATCTCGTTGCACTGGGTACAGTCTGCGATGTAGTCGGCCTGGTTGATGAGAATAGGGCTAACGTTTTCTGGGGGATCCAAGTCCTGCATAAGAGTAGGCGAGTTGGGCTTAAAGCACTTGCTGAGGTGACTGGACTCCAGCTCGATAAACTTAACTCAGGTCGCCTTGGCTTTATCATAGGTCCTCATCTTAACGCCTCGGGTCGTCTCAAGACGGCCATGCTCAGCCTGGAACTACTGACGACTAGAGATATGCGACATGCCGAGGAGGTAGCCAACGAACTGCATCGTTCCAATCGTGAGCGCCAGACTATGCAGAAGAAGATCTACAAAGAGGCTACCGCCCAGGCGGCTGATTATGAGAAAGACCCGGTCCTACTCCTATCACATAGTGATTGGTCGCATGGCATTGTCGGCATCGTAGCCGCTAATATCTTGGAGAAGACGAAGAAACCAACCTTTGTTCTTCAGGAACTTGGTGAAACGGCCAAAGGCTCGGCCCGTTCATTCGGAGACTTTAGCGCCGTTGATGCAATCAACTCGACTATGTCACTTCTCGAAAAGGGTGGCGGTCATAAATATGCAGCAGGTGTAACCCTGAAAGTCGGTAATATCCCGGCTTTTAGGAAAGCTCTTAACGATTATTACCATAGTCTGAAGCTACACGATCAAGAGCAGTACTTGGAGCCGGTGATCGACCTGAGTTGCCCAACTTTTGACGGACTCGACATGTCATTCATGGAGCAGCTTGCTCACCTCGAGCCATTTGGCCACGGTAACCCACAACCAATCTTCAAGATAGACGGAGTGACGATTCGTTCGCTTAGACGAGTTGGTAGTGACGGGCAACATTTGAAGGTAAGTCTACTCGATAGCTTGGGTCAACCTTTTGACGGGATCGGCTTCTCGATGGGTGAGTCTAAAGCTAGAGAAAATGACTCGATCAGTGCCGTTGTTCATCTCATGATCAACGAGTGGATGGGCCGGCGTAAAGTCGAGGTGCAACTACTGGAAATTATGCCAGCCTGATCTGTTGCAGATTTCTCTCTGTTGATATAGAATATAGCCATGATTCAAGTGACCCGTAAAGATCAAAAGGAAGCACTCGAAAACCTGATCCGCCGGTTTAACCGCAAAGTCCAACAGTCGGGTGTACTTGCGCACGCAAAAGCCAACCAGCGCTACAGCAAACCGATAAGCAAGGTTGAACGTCGACGTAACGCTATTCTCCGCCGTGCCCGCAAGGCCGATAAGGCTAAGCGAGCCCGTCTTGGGATTCGCTAAATAATGCTTCAGGCACGTATTGAGAGTGATCTGAAACAGGCGCTCCTCAGCCAGGATAAGCAGCGGAGCAGTGTCCTTAGCATGCTTAAGAGTACTCTGCAGTATGCTGCTCTCGATAAGAAAGAACCACTTACTGACGAGGAAGTACAGGCTGTTCTGGCTAAAGAGGCCAAGAAGCGGCAGGAGAGTGCTGATCTCTACGAGAAAGGCAATGCTCCTGATCGTCGTGACATCGAACTAGCCGAAAAGAAGATTATAGAAGAATATCTTCCTGAGCAGATGAGCGATGAGGAACTCCAAGCAGTTGTTGACAAGATTGTGGCTTCACAAGGTAAGTTAACCCCCCAGGCTATGGGTAAGATTATCCAACAGGTGCGTGCAGAGACAGAAGGTAAGGCTGATGGGGGTCGCATTGCCCAAATGGTCAAGGCAAAACTGACACAGTAAGGAGAAAACAAAGATGATTCTACTTTTTGGCCCACCCGGTGCTGGCAAGAGTATGCAGGGGCAACTACTGGCTGCCCACAATAACTGGCGATGGCTATCCGTCGGCCAGCTTCTGAGAGATGCTCACGACAAGGAGGCCAACGTCCAGATGCAAGAAGGCAAGGGCGTCGACTACAAGACTGTCTACCGGATTTTGATCGAGGCGCTTAACAAATCAAAGAGCGTTGAGCATGTTATTATTGATGGCTTTCCAAGAGATCTTGAACAGGCTGAATGGCTACTGGCTGCATTGCCTGACCACAATCGATCGATTCAGGCTGCCATCATTCTGAATGTGCCACTCGAGGAATCACAGCGCCGCTTAAAAGTTCGCGGTCGCTTTGATGACGAGCGCGATGTCGTCGAGAAGCGTTACTATGAATTTGAGGGTAGAAACGGCAGTATCATCGACTATCTCAAGTCTCGGCACGTACCAGTTGTCGAAATAAACGGTTCTGGTAGCCCTGAAGAGGTCCATCACGTAATCAACGAAGAACTGAAGCGATGTATGCAAAAGCAATGAATGCCCACGAGGCTGAGCTGATGCGAAAGAGTGGGCAGATTCTGGCCCGCGTCTTTAGCGAGATTCGTGACTTTGTTGAGCCGGGTTGTACCGGTCATGACATCTCCGACCTTGTTCGCCGTGAGACGAAGGCACTTGGTGGCAAGACGGTCTTACTTGGTTACGAAGGCTTCCCTGATGTTATTTGCATCTCGATCAACGATGCTATTGTTCACGGTATCCCTGATGATAACCCCTTTAAGAAAGGTGATCTTGTCGGTTTTGACTACTGCGTCGGCTATGATGGGTTTATTACTGACAGTGCTTTTACAATGGCGGTCGGTGGTGAATCCACTGGTAAGGCCATGAAGCTACTCGAGATGACCGAAAAGTCGCTTTATGCTGGCATCGCTGCCGTCAAAGACGGCGCTCATATTGGTGATATCTCAGCCGCTATTCAAGCTGTGCTAGATAAAGATGGTTATGGAATTGTTCGAGATTTAGGGGGCCATGGAGTCGGCCATTATGTCCATGAAGACCCGTTTATTCCGAACTATGGCGATGCTGGAACTGGCGACATTCTTAAGGAGGGTATGACCATTGCAATCGAGCCAATGGCGACACTTGGCACTCATAAAGTCTTTCTGGATCGTGACCAGTGGACCTTTCGCACTAGAGATGGAAGCTTGGCTGCTCAGTTTGAACACACCGTCTTAGTGACAAAAAAGGGTTCAGAAATTCTGACTAAGACCTAGACTCGGGCTCCCTTGCCACGACGTCAACCTAAGCGCTATACTTTAGCATATGCAAGAATCAGGGCGCTATGCCGTTGGATTAGATATAGGTACAACGACGGTTCGTTGTGCTGTTGGGCTTGTTGAGCCAAGTAACCCAACCCCAAACGTCATAGCTATTGGGGTGGCGCCTGGTGCTGGTATGCGGAAAGGTATGGTCAACAACATTGTCAGTGTTGCCCAGGCCATAGACGCCGCTCTCGAAGCTTCTGAACGTATGTCGGGTTATGAGATACATTCGGCTACGGTGAGTGTCAACGGTTCTCACGTTGTAGCTATGAACTCAAAAGGTATGGTTACCGTCGGTGTCCAGAACCACGAGATCAACGAGCAAGACCTTCGACGAGCCGAAGACGCAGCCGCTATTGTTCAGCTACCACCTAACCGAGAAATCTTACAAGTTAGTCCTCGCTCATATCGGTTAGACGGACAAGAGAATATCAAAGATCCGATCGGCATGAGCGGTGTTCGCCTTGAAGTCGATGCCCACGTCATTACCGCCCTTTCGCCGCACATCAAGAATCTCCAAAAAGCGATGGAGATGACCCATACTCAGGTTAACCACATGGTTATGCCGGCCCTGGCAGCTTCTCATACGGTTCTCTCGGAGAAACTTGTCGAGAATGGGGTCGCCCTCATTGACATCGGCGGAGCAACAACCAATGTAGCTGTCTTCGAAGAAGGTGAGCTGCAACACGTAGCTATTCTGCCTCTCGGGGGTATGAACATTACGAATGATCTTGCCATTGGCCTCAAGACGGATCTCGATATAGCCGAAAAACTCAAGCTGCAACTCCATGAAGATGGAAAATCCAAGATGACTACCATCAAATATCAGAAGGAACAGCACAGCTTCGACACCGAAGAAATTGAGGAGATCATCGAGGCTCGGTTAGATGAGATCTTTGAGATGGTAGACAAGGAACTGAAGAGGATTAATAGGTCAGGCAAACTACCCGGTGGGATCGTCCTGGTGGGGGGAAGCGCTCATCTAAAAGGCATCGTTGAACAGGCTAAGGCCTCCCTCAATCTACCAGCTCGCATTGGTATCCCCCAGAACATTTCGGGTCTCGTCGACAAGGTTTCAACGCCAGAATTTGCTACAGCCGTCGGCCTAATGTTAGAAGACCTGCAAGGACCACAAAACGCGCTCAAAGGACCAGGTGGTGGCTTCAATTTCTCGCTGACGTCAGATCGTGCTAATAAGTTGTTCAAGAACGTCAAAGGTGTGCTTGGAAAATTTAAGTCGTAGCTAAATTTGGTACAGCCAAATTCTGGCCAAAAATTGGCGAACACCACATTGATACGTGCTGAGTAAACATGCTATAGTGACTTCAGAATAAGCTGGAGGGTTCGAGAGTAATGCCCGAAGTAAAACCAACTACTATCCAAACATTCGCATCGATAAAAGTTGCGGGTGTCGGTGGCGCAGGTGGAGCGGCCGTAAACCGTATGAAAGAGTCGGGCATGAAAGGCGTCGAGTTCATTGCTATAAATACAGACGCTCAAGCTCTGTATAACTCCAACGCAGATACTAAGATTCATATCGGTAAAGAGACGACTCGTGGACTCGGTTCGGGTTCAGATCCATCGGTTGGCCAGAAAGCAGCTGAAGAATCACGAGATGAGATTAAATCTGCCCTTGAAGGTGCCGATATGGTCTTC
>DASZAF010000027.1 GCA_035945435.1 Candidatus Saccharimonadales bacterium
GTGGGATCGTTGCGCTCGCCAGACCTGGCAGTGAGGTGTGTGTTGGATACGGGTTGGAATCGATCATATAGTTATTGGTCGTTGTGTTGGTCCAAGTAACAACCGTACCTGGCTTAACTTGTAAGTCGGAGGGAACAAAGCCCTGGTCGGTTATCTGGACGTTGGCAGTCGGTTGGGAGACGAGTGAGACTGTCTGTGTGTTGTTATTCTTCCTGCTGAGCGCTGAGCCGAGGGCTATCGCACTGATAGCTACGACACCAGTGAAGAGAATGATGGCGACTGCTAGTAACCCGTGTTTTAAAGCCATGATTTACCCCTTCCCTTTCATTGGACGAGCCCTACTGATGTAATCTTCTGATTCGGTACGTTTTCAAGCAGCGAGCTTGGCGGAATAAGTTGCTGTTTGGTAGAACTGCTACTCCATAGAAGCCGAGCGGCGGCAGCTCCCTGGTCATGGTAGTACTCCATGCTTATCGGGTAGATACCGGCCTTAAGAGTGATCTTACCGCTGTTTTGCTTGACGCTACTATGGTTGCTCCAGTCATTGATAAGCTGCTTGTTATTAACCCACAGCTTCGCTCCACCATCTGTTTGGGTATAGAACGTGTAGGTGTCGTCTTTTGGAATAATAACGAAGCCGTCCCAGTCGACACTGTACTTGGTCTTATTAACGATGCCGGGATCAGGTGACGTATCTGAGGCCTCGCTATAGTTAACGCCCCCGACAGCGAAGCGGTAGAGTACGGCTGGCGAGCTAATACTCGTATTGTTGTAGTAACGTCCTCTTAAGCCATACCTGCTTGGATAGAGGCTTGCTGTCGGTACAAGTTCCTTGCTGATACCCGGTCCATCCCAGAGCAGGCTAACCTCCCCCCATGGCGCAGTGTGTTCGTGAGTGTATTGAAGATGGAAGTTATGACTGCCAGCCGACAGGTTTAAGGTGACCGATCGCTCAGCTGCCGATGAGTTACTATCGGCGACGACAGTCTTGTTATCTATCTGAAGGCTAATGTTCGAAAGGTCAGTCGTGTCGACGTAGAAGGTGTATGAACCGGTAGTCGGCGCAACCACGCGTCCGCGGAAGAAGATTCTGTACCCTTCTTTAATCGGCGGCACGCCGGGTAGTGGGCTTCCGTCGAAGTCAGAGGTTACGCTTGGCACGATAGTCATATATTGGGCCGACCAGGAGTCGGTACTTGGGACATAGAGCATAGTCGCACCATGTGTCTGGACAGGCGGTTTATTCGGCGGTGTGGTTACGGTGACCTTCGGACTGTACGGACTCGTTCCGGCCGAGTTGTAGGCGGCTACCTGGTAGCTATATGTAGTGTTAGGCTTGGCCGTTCCGTCGCCGAATGACGTTTTAGTCGTGGTACCAAGAGACTTACCGTCACGAAGTAGCTTGTAACCCGTCACTCCCCCGCTGCTGGCGGTGGAGGCATCCCAGGTTAGGTTAACCTGGTTGGCGCTGGCAGCCTTGGCGGCCAGATTCTTCGGTGTAGTCGGAGGTTGTGGGTTATGCGCCTTTGAGGTCGTAGCCTGAATACTGTTCGACATTCCGGAGACTTGCCCGGTTGTGCTAACGGCGGCAACAGAATATTTATAGGTAGTCTGCGGAGTTAGCCCTGTATCCGTATAGGTAAGAGCTGTCGGCTTACCGACGACCGCTCCGTTACGATAGACCAAGAAGTGATCGATGTTGCTCGGGTTGTTAGCTGAGTCTTTCCAAGCCAGGCCTATGGTCGTGTCGGTTTGACCGGTCGAATTCAGGCCGTTGGGTGGCTGAGGTGCATTGCTCGCAACAGTAACACTGACTGACGGTGAGGTACCGACATTGCTGGCCGAGGCATACGCTTTCGCAAGTAGCGTATATGTGCCGCTCTTCAAAGATGACGTATCCCACTTGTAGTCATAGGGCGTACTTGTCATGGTATCGACTACTTTATTGTCTATAAGAAGTTGAACTTTACTAATCTTACCCGTACCAACTGTGGCTGTGATATCAACTGGCACAACGCCGCTGACTTTGTCACCTGACTTAGGAGTAGTAATGGTGACCTGTGGAGTATGAGAGCCGGGTGCGAAATAGTCGGTGTAATCCTTCTGGAATAGTTTCCCGCATGCGTTTAGCGGATCATTCACGACGAAACTTCCAGTATCCATCGCATGCCCAAGTATTCCGACGTGAACGGTTGTTCGCATATAGTTGAGGAACGTTGCAGTCTCAGCCTGCCAATTGGACGACTTATTGTAGTAGCAGTTCCATTCGGTCGCGATTACCGGGTGGCTACCTGAGAGCTTGCCCCAGCGTGCATCGTAGTTGCTCGGTTTCGCATAACTGTATGGGTGGATGACGTAAGCTATCTGGTTGTTGCCAGCCGGGTCTTTCAGGAGTGGAACGTTTTCAAGCGTCGAGGCGTATTGAGCGCCATCAGCGAGCAAGACGTTATTGACACCCAGTGGACCGCGCAGATAGTTGACTAGATCCTGCATCCCGATTGGGGTATAAGGACCCCATCTAGCAGGTGACTTCGAGTCGCTTATCTGTCGCCCACCATTTTGCCAGTCCGGCCAGTTCCATATAGTTGGTTTAGTAGAAGGGGTTGTAACCGGTTGATTCTGTGTCTCGTTAAAGAGCTCGAATATAATATCCGGATCTTGTTTAAGGTTCGTGTTATTAATGAGTGTCTTCCACGCATTTTCCGTCTCGTTACCTGGTAGTGCCATCGCTGGGCCACAGGCAAAGTGTTGGTCCTGCATAGAGATATCCACTATAAATCCGGCCTGTCTGACGGTGTTTACGTCAGCTTCGATCTGCTTGGCGTATGTCGCGCCGTTGCTACTAGCCAGAATGGGCTGACTTACTTGGAAACGCAGCGTGTTCGCATACCATACATTTTTGGCCTTATCTAATTCGGCTGTGCCGAGACTATTATGGGCTGAGGCTGTTTGCGGTTGGGCGCACCACTTCGAATAGAGTAAAGCGATCGAGTTGAATCCGTGAGGGGTAAAGGGCTGCCCGTTAAGATAGAATTGGTTACCTGAGACGGTAATCCCTTTAGACGACCCGCCCGTGTTATCAACCTTCACCGATTCCTGGCCAGATGTGCCGACATGACCGCTCTTGTCGGTGGCTTTGGCTTCAATCGTATAGCTGCCATCTGGAATCTTCGTCGTATCCCACTTGTAGTCATACGGGCTCTTGTTAAGTGTCGTGGCGGTTTTGCCGTTAATAAGAACCTGGACGCTCTTGATGGTCGAACCTGTTTCGGTGGCCGCAACATCGATCGGTACAATGCCTTTGACGGAACTGTTTGGCTTTGGCGAAGCGATACTAACGTCTGGGAATGGCGCGGAGTTGCCGACGATAGCGCTATAGAGTTGGTTAAAGTCAAGCTGTTTCTGATGATCGTAGATCGTCTGGCTCTTTACCTCTCCATCGTAGTCCGTCAGACACCCGAGTCCTGGTGTATTACCAGTGTCAGCGTAGACAAGATACATATGCAGGTTAGGGACCAAACCGTGTTGTATGGCGTACATGAGCGACTGATTACCGGTAGTTAAGTAGTTGCCTATCTTCGTATCGTCGGTCGCATTGCAGGTGCCAAACTCACCGAGTCCCCATGGTTTACTCTTGTAGTCTCGCGTAGGCGTGCTGTCCTTGCTCAGCTGGTTGTATACCTGCTGCCCTGTTTGGGCCCAGGTCTTATCGCCAGCGCCACTATAGGTGTCCCAGACAACCCAGTCGACGTACTTGTTGCCCGGATACATGTACGGTATCCAACAGGACTTCCCGGAGTAGCCACCGTAGTCGAGGACCCAGACAACATTACTGCTGACATGTTCCTGCTGGAATGTCTGGTTGAAGGTATTGTAGATATTCTGCCAGGCGGCGTTAAACTGATCCGGGCTACCATGCCCGTCTTTGGTGTTGAGTTCTTTGCTACAGCCCTTGTTTGAGGCATCGGCGGCACTGACATGCTCATTCATCTCCCACCAGAGAGTCAGGAAGACTTTATGCGGTGCTACCTTCGAGATATCTTTCGCAGCCTGGACGATATTGTTGTTGGTTGTTTGGCTCCCGCCGTCGGCCACCGATTCGGCTTCTTTCCAGCTGCTTGAAGGCGCCCAGTTAAGATCCAGGGTTGTGCCTTGTTTTACAAACTGGAGCTCGATCTTACCGAGGCCACTGTTCGGATCGAGAGGAAGAGTATCTATGCCGTGACCACTTCCTGGCACGCTATGGTAATCCCTGACGACATCAAGTTTCTGCCCAAGCAATCCGTCAAGATAGCTAAACTGGTATATACGGTCTTCCCACTTGGATTTCGGCAGAGGATTACTCGGTGTTCCTGGGTTACCCTTGGCTGCTGCTCCGATGACCGGGTGGCAGGGGTTTTCCAAGATGCTATTCGGCTGACAGTTGGAGCCACCATTTGCGACTTTAACGTTAACGGAGGCAGACCCAGTGGTCGTCGAGCCACTACCATTGCCAGCAGTAGCGGTTGCTGTAATCGTGTGACTGCCGTTTTGAACGCTCTTGGTGTCCCACGATACAGAACATGGCGAGCTAGTACATGCCTTGAGGTCTGTCGAACCAACCTTAAGATCAAGCTTGGTGATTACATTTGAACCGTCAGATGCCTTAGCACTTACCGTTATTGTTCCATTTACTTTAGAGCCTTGAGCCGGGGAGGTTATGGAGACCGTCGGCGTGACCTGGCCCGCTATATGACCAAGGATCGGTTTCCCATACGGGTTGGCCGCACCGCTCCAGTTTGCCAGAAGACCCCATTTTCCTGCATCTCCATGAGAAATCCCAGGTTGGCAGGTGCCAACCACCCAGACCCAAGCTGTGTACGAGACATCGTGCTGGTCGGCCCAGTTCATATATTGGTTGACGTAATTGGATCCGCAGTTGTCCTGACCAAATTCTGTCGTCAGTACCGGGTTAGACTTCGCCACGCCGGCGATGATGGTATCCCAGCAGGTAGTATCATGCACGTCACCCGGACCTTCACATCTCCACCCCATATAGTTGTGGAAGCTCGCCGCTAACTGATTAGCGGGGTCGGTCGGCTTGTGGGCAAGCCACTGCGTGAGGTCATTAGACCAATACAGACCGCCGAGCGAGACAATGTTGTTAGCATGCTCCCCACGTACGACGTTAACTAGCTGCTGCATACCGGCCGTCGCCCAGCTCATCTTGATGACCCTCCCCTTCCTGACAGTCAGGTATTGGTTCGCGGTACAACCGTTCAGCCAGCAGTTCCAGGCATCCGAAGCGGTCTTGGTGTTGGTGTTAGAGCTGTCAATATGCGGCTCGTTATACAGTTCGAAGATAACAGCCGGGTTACTCTTGAAGGTGTCAGCCATCAGCTTCCAGTAGGCTGGAGCATGATCCTCGTCCGCCATAACCTGCTGTGCTTGTGATAAGTACTTGTTACCCGGCGCATTGACATGCATGTCGATAACGACGTAGATACCGTGCTTCGTGAGCAGATTGACGTACTGAGTGACTGCCGTGCGCAAAGCCTGGCCATACAGGGCGCCTTTGGGCATAAGCTTTGTGTTGATTCCAAGCCAGCAGTCTTCGTTTTCAGTCAATCGGACGGCGTTGATGTGATACTTGGTCATAGCCACAACCGAAGCCTCATTCGTCGGACCATCAAAAGAAGTGCCTTTCAAACAGCCACCGATCCTGTCGACACCAGTCAGGTGGACCACCTGGCCCTGTCCATTAACAAGTTTGTTGCCAGATATGCTGATCGACAATCCTTGGCTTGAATCCGTCGTCTCGCTGAGTGACTTTGAGGTTGTGGAGACGTTACCGGCAGGATCCGTGGCAGTTACAGTGTAGCTGTAACTCGTATTCGGGCTCAAACCGGTGTCCGTGTAGGACGTCGAACCGGTTACATGACCGACTTTAGTGTCCCCGCGATAGATCGTGTACGTTAACTTGGAGCTGGGGTACGAAGATGATTTGGAAGCGCTCCAGGTCAACTTGATACTATTCGATGTCTGAGTCGGTGAGGCCAGATTTGCAGGGGTGCTGGGAGGCGTCTGGTGCCCTCCTGAGTGACTCATTACCGCATCAACAAGTTGATTGAAAGCCTGCTGCTTCTGATTGTCCTGCTTTCCGTTAATATCGTAATTCGTCAGGCAGGCGTCTCCAGAGTTATTACCCGTATCGGCGAAGACGAGGTACATCTTCAGCTTCGGATAGGTGTTGTTGGTAACGGCCGTAGCCCCGTCCTTGTAATACTGCGTGGCGTTTGAGGCATTATTGTTCTTACAGGTGCCAAATTCGCCGATTCCCCATGATTTAGTGGCAATGCCCCTGCCTGCGGCAGCTACTGTCGCGTTCTTGCTGGCTGGAAGACTTTGAAGGTAATTGTAGACCTGGCCAAGTGTGTCGCCCCAGGTGCTTATTGACTTGTTCCAATCATGATCGTAGGTGTCATAGATAACCCAGTCGACATACTGGCTACCCGGCCAGTTTAGAGGCATCAGACATTGGTTGGGCCCGTATGAGGCGTAGTTAAGAGTCCAGACCACATTATGTACACCAGCGGCCTGGAATGTTTTGTAGATATTTTGCCAAGCCGCGATGAACTGGGCCGGGGTGCCTCGCGACTTGCTATTGTTAACCTTACAGCCTGACACGTTCGCAGTAGAGTGATCGTTCATTTCATGCCAAGGGCTGAAGAATACTTTTACGTTGGGGTCCTGTTTTTGCAGCGTAAGGAAGTTTTGGGCCGCTTTGGCGATTTGGTCGTTAATGTACTTCGTCCCGCCGTCGGCCAGTGATTCGCCGTCCGCGTATTTGTTAGCCACGTCCCAGTTAATATCAACCGTTACGCCGCTCTTAATAAAGGAGAGCTCACTGCTCGTAAGCGGGACGCCGTCTTTAGAGCCGGGACTAGTATCCGAGGCAGGGGCCGTTATGTAGTCCCTGTAGACATCAAACTTGTGATTCGAGATAGATTCTAGGTAATCAAACTGAACCGTCGGATTGCTTTTCGGCCCACCAGGTGCGCTTGGATTACCATGAGCCGCTGCTCCAAATAGAGGACGACACGGGTTGACGAGAATCGCGTTTAGCGTACAGTTGGCCGTTCCATTATTGAGAGTGACATTGATAGATGTCGTCTTGGAACTGCCCTTCGTCGAGACGACAGCGGCGAGTGTGTAATCACCGTTCGATAGTTTCGACGTGTTCCAACTCGTAGAGCATTTTGTTGCATTACTACACGTCTTAAGAGTGCTGCTGTCCTCTTTCAAGGCAAGGTTTGCGCCTGTAGTGGTGGTCGTGGCGCTCACCGGCACGTTGCCGCTGACAGTCGCGCCGTCCTTAGGAGCCGTGAACTGCGTCGGTGAACTACCACCATACACTTGTTGGAGCAGATAGACACCGAGTTGAGGATTCGGATTGCCGCATTGCGGGCAGTATTTGCCTTTGCCGGATACATTCAGCCAGTAACCGTCGGCCAGATGTGTTCCGTCCGAGAATGTCTTGACCGAGTTATAGGCGGCGAGCATCTGTTGGTCGGTCACCTTCTGGCCACCTGGGCCAGTACTCAAACCTATATATATCTTAACGTTTGGATTAGCTGCCAAGGCCAGTTTGGCGGCAGCGGCCGAAAAGGTACTGAAGTTGGAGGTATTGGTCTCTATGCCCTGTGCTTGGATATCGATAGCGTAGGCATATTTGGCGGCGTCACCAGGAATGTTGCGGGCCAGATACGTGGCATCCTCACTGTTGCCGACAAGCGTACCGGTTGCATACACCAGGTCCCGGCCAGGAGTTGCAATGTACTCCATGCTATGCGCTTTGGCCATCTGGCCAACGAGCTGTTCGTAGTAGGCTGGGTTCTTCTGCTCGTTCGAAGGGGTAAATGGCCACTTCTCGTTGTCATAAATCAACGCCTTGTACTTACCCGGTAGGGCTCCGCTCTTGAAAGCGGCAGCGATGGCCGCTTCGCTCTTATAGTCGACGGTCGGGACGCCGATCAACGTACCGCTGCCGAAAGTATAGCTGTTCTTCGTATTAAAGGCGGTGTTGATCAGACTCTTACTGGCACCGACTTTCTCCATGTTGGTGATAGCGCTTGTCGTAACCATCCAGCCTATTCCTTTTGAAGGAGGTGGTGGGGTTTTGTTGGCGACAGTGATATTTATCATGCTCGAAGCTCCGACTCCTCCCGAGGTATTGACTGCCGTCGCTTGAAGCGAGTGGCCCCCGTTCGACAGAGTCGTGGTGTCAAGGCTGTAGGTATAGGGATTCGTCTTAAGCGTCGCGACGGCCTTGCCGTCTACCAGAACCTGGACTGAGGCGATCGGGGCATTGTCGGTTGCGTTAACAGAGACCTTAACCTTGCCCTTGAGCGTACTACCTGCAGCCGGTGCGGCAAGTGAGACGACCGGATCGCTTGGACCCGGGTTCGAGCCAGTAAAGATGTTGTCGTCAGCGAATTGGTTGAAGGCGGCTAACTTGGTGGCATCGTAACTACCGTTCGGCAGGTGATCGACAAGACATCCTGGGCCAGCCCCATTGCCGGTGTCGTCATAGACCATGTACATCTTAATGCGTGGGTAGGTGTTGTTATCGAGTGCCGTCTTGATGCTTGAGAAGTAGCCCTGTAGTTGCTGGTCACTTGATGATCTACAGTCACCAAACTCGGCGGATCCCCATGGCTTGGAGACAAAATCAATATTTTCACCATTAACGTTCATCCCGTTATCGGCCTGGAGTACATCGTAGATGCGGCCGACTGTCCCGCCCCATGTCTGGTCCCCACCGGCGTATGAATCAAAGGCAACCCAGTCAACAAGGTTGTTGCCAGGCCACATATAGGGGATGAGACAGTCCCAGTTCTTATAGCCCATGTAGTCCATAACCCAGACAACATTGGTGACTCCTTCCTGATGGAAGATATTCTCAACGTTCTGCCACATGGCCCGGTACTGGTCCGGTGTGCCGGAGTTGCCCTTCAGTCCTGTAAAGCTTGAACTACTCTTGCAGGCTTGTTGCTGGGCAGCGTTATCAAAGGCCGAAACATTGTTTTCGGGTTCATGAAAGACAGTCAGAAAGACTTTAATGCCCGGGTTGCTCTTCTGAAGAGCCAGGAAGTTATCGGCCGCCTGCTTAATCTGGGCGTTTACGGCTGCGTTACTGCCACCTGCGGAGGCCCAATTGTCCGATGGCTTCCAGTTGATGTAATCGTAGGTATTCGATCTGGTTGCGAAATGTAGCTCGTCGCTATTAAGCGGTAGATCCCCGGCCGGATGGTAGTCGTGAAAGATATCGAGCGGGTGACCAACTAAC
This sequence comes from Candidatus Saccharimonadales bacterium, assembly GCA_035945435.1. NCBI lineage: Bacteria > Candidatus Saccharimonadota > Candidatus Saccharimonadia > Saccharimonadales (SeqCode) > Saccharimonadales bacterium (SeqCode). The sequence continues at coordinate 9,329 of DASZAF010000027.1, forward strand.
TTCTCGAGGTAGTTAAACTGGGATATTCGATCGGCAGCCGGTGCATTCGGATCGCCAGATACGGCTGCCCCGATCCAAGGGCGACAAGAGTTAACCAAGTTCGAGCTGACAGTGCAAGTAGTCGCGCGGGAGACCAGCAGCAGCGTGATACCGATACCGCCAAAGAGAATTACGAAGACGAGAGCAGAGACTATGGCGTGGTTGCGACTGCGAACTCCAATTTTGGCGAGATACTGTTTTGCCATGCTCTTCTTTGTTTTTTTCATTTTACCCTGCTTAATCTGCCTCGAGCGTAAGCACGTTTACTGCGAGTCTAACATACCTCTTATTAATATGGCAATGTTATCTGGCAACCAAATTCACCCTCTAGACCGACATATCATACATGTTATACTGGACGTAATACTGCATAGTGCAAGGAAAGAATAGCTATCTATGAAGGACAAGATTGCCCGTCATTGGTTTATACTAGTGCTCTTAGCGTTGGCTCAGTTCATGGTTGTTCTCGATGTCTCCATCGTCAATGTCATGCTGCCGACCGTACAGAAGGCCTTTCATTTATCTAACCCGACCCTACAGTGGATCATCACTGCTTACACGTTGGCTTTCGGTGGTTTTCTACTACTTGGCGGTCGTGCCGCTGACCTTTTCGGACGTCGGCGTATCTTTCTCCTTGGCGTAGCCATCTTCTCACTTGCCTCTCTGGCCGACGGGCTCTCTCAGAATGGTGGTCAGCTGATCGTCCTGAGAGCCGTTCAGGGCTTGGCCGGCGCCTTAATGTCCCCAGCCGCTCTTTCGATAGTGCTCGTTACCTACAAAGAAGGGGCTGAGCGCAATAAAGCCTTAGCAGTCTGGGGAGCAGTTGCCTCGGGTGGTGCGGCTGTCGGTGTCCTGCTCGGAGGGATTATCACCCAATACCTAACCTGGCGCTGGAACTTCTTCATCAACGTGCCAATTGGTATCTTTGTCTTCATAGCGGCTCGTGCATTTGTGGACAGACATGCCTCAGAAGAGACACACCGCGATCTAGATCTGCCAGGCGCCATCTTTGTGACCAGCGGCCTGATGATGTTGGTCTACGCTCTAACGAAGACCCCAACCTATGGCTGGCTCGATCATCGGACGCTTGGCTTCTTTGGGGTCAGCGTCGCCCTACTCATAGCCTTCGTCGTTAACGAGCTGATAGCCAAGCATCCCTTGGTCGACTTCAAGATCTTTAAGATCCGAAACGTCTCGGGTGCTAATGTCGCCCAGATGAGTATCGCTGCCGGGCTCTTCTCTATCTTCTTCGTCAGCACACTATACCTCCAAGAGATCCTCGGCTACACACCGGTCCGGACCGGTTTTGCGTTCCTGCCCGTACCCTTCATTATTGCCATCGCGGCCACTAACGCCCCGCGTCTTATTAAGAAGGTTGGTTACCGGCCACTCCTGATAGCCGGCCCTGCATTTGTAGCCCTCGGACTTTACATGCTCGGGCATATCACAGTTGGCAGCGGCTACACCAAGCATATTCTTCCAGGACTGCTAGTAATGGGCTTCGGTCTCGGTTTCACTTTCGTGAGCATGCTTATCGCAGCTACCTCAGGAGTCCCAAGGCACCTGGCTGGGTTAGCATCGGGTCTTAACAACACGGCTCAGCAGGTTGGTGGCTCTCTCGGCTTGGCAGTGGTAACCGGAATTGCCACCGCCAGTGCGACCCGCTACTTAAGCCACCTCCACACACGACCTACGGCTCATATGATCACGGTCGCTACTGTTCATGGTTACAGCGAGGGCTACTATACCGGTGCCGCATTTGCAGTCTTTGCCATCCTGCTTGGCATATTTGTCATCCGCCAGCAGAAGGGTGAAACCGTCCCAGAAGGCATCCCTGTTTCCTAAGAGGATATTGCTTTTGGGGTACATATAGTATAATGAGCTTGCTAGAAGCGCTGCCGTGTAACTAACAAGTTAGTTTCTAGGTTTACAAAATGTCTTGAGGGGCGGCTAACTCGAGCTTAAAGGCGAGTTACCTCCAAGCAGAAATAAGGAGAGTAGGAAGCAAATGGCAACCAAATTATTCGTTGGGTCCCTTTCTTGGAACACCACCGAGGATCAGCTAAAGGACTTCTTCTCGACCGTTGGTACTGTCGTATCAGCGACGATCATCACTGATCGTGAGACAAACCGTTCTAAAGGATTCGGTTTCGTCGAGATGTCATCTGAGGAAGAAGCCCAGGAAGCTATCAAACAACTCAACGAAAAAGAGCTCGACGGTCGTACTATTACCGTCAACGAGGCTCGACCACGCGAAGAGCGTCCGTCAAATTCATTCGGCGGTCGACGTGACTTCGGCGGTGGCGGCAACAGAAACCGCTACTAAACTAGTGAGGCGATCCAACTCGACGCCGGTAGACATGGCAGTGCTTATCGTCTAAGAGATATGGAGTACATGACCTCCGCAACAAATAGCCACAGTCGTTAGAATGTGGCTATTTGTTTATGGTGAAACTTGCTCGGCAAAGACTACCAATCGTTGATTGTAGCCATCAAGACTCTTAATCACGTCACCGGTACAGGTGATAAGGTTGAGCCCAGGTTTGCCAGGCACGATCGGCGATAAGAGGGCAGACATATCAACATTTTGGTAGCTATAGGCCTGTACTTTAACGACTTCATAGCTAAAGGTGACACCATCGCCTCGCTGTATCTTGATTAACGC
>DASZAF010000028.1 GCA_035945435.1 Candidatus Saccharimonadales bacterium
GTTATATTTCTCGACAAGCTTGTAGTCCCTGTTGAAGGCGTTGATGTTGGTCTCAATCCAACGCTTCTTAACCTCGTTAGCTAAGCGATTGAGGCCATAGTGGCGCAAGCCCTTAATAGCAGCCCACTCCAGAGGAGCCCAGCCATTGGGACTATCCCACTGTTGCCCGGTGTTAATAAGGGTGCTGACCAACCCGCCCTTTTTGAGGAAGTCACGCTCCAGCCTGGCTGCTACCCGCTCGGCACACTCCTGGGTGGTAATCCCGCAAAAGAGCGGCCAGACGGCAGCCAGCGAGTAGACACCGGTGTGCTCTTGGGTCGAGAAGTCATAGTCAAAGTAGAAACCTTCCTTCTCGTCCCAACAGTATTTCTGGATGGCGGCGATCCGGTTGATGGCTCGCTGGTGGTACTTTTCCGCCAGGTGACTCTGTAAGATTGCCTCATAGCCACGAGCGATAGCAAGCTCAAGATACGCAAGCATAGCGTTGAGGTCTACCGGAACTATGTCGGTCGTGTGGATAGTCGCCATATGCTTACGGTCTCCAAACCAGCGAGAACTGAAGTCCCAGGCCGACTCTGCTGCAGCCCGGATGTCCGTATAGACCTTACTCGGTCGGCGATCTCGAGCCGCGGCAACCGTATCAATGTCATCGCGATACATTTCGGGCCTGGGTGTGCTCTTGTTGTCGTAGTAGCGATTGAGGATCTCACCATCCGGCATTCTGACTACCCGGCGGTAGGCGACCTGTCGGTCTTTGAGCTTATCGACCCCGTTCATCCAGAAGTGGTACTCGCGGCGCATATACGGCAGATAGCGGGCCAGACTACGTTTTTTGCCCTTATGGGTGCCGACCAGGTCGACCATGAAGGCAAAATATGGCGGCTCAGAGCGACTGGCCTGATAGGTGGTGCTGGCGTTCGGGATATAGCCGAATTTCCGGATAAGGTAGACGAAATCCTTCATGATCCCCTCGATAAGATCCCACTTGCCAGCAGTTGCCAGGCCGAGCATAGCAAAGTAGGTGTCCCAGTAATAGAGGGCCCTGAAGCGACCTCCGGGTACGATAAACGGATAAGGTACGGGGATAAGGGCGCTTTTACTGTCGAGCGTTTCGCGGGTCAGAATATCCCACAGCTCGTTGATATGCTCTTCGATCGTATGGTTCGGATCTGTATGGTAGGCAGGCCCCTGGACCAGATACTTATGGAAGTGTTTGTCGACAAAAGCATGTAAGTTAAAACCAGGTGTTTGACGCTGCAGCTCATAGAGGTCGAGAATCTTCTTTAGTCTGACAGCTGGCACTAGGTCGACAAAGGTGATGCCGTCACGATAGACACGCTGTGTCTGGACGTCTTGAAAGAGTTCACCGAGGAGTTCATCTGGCGACTTGGTTGATGGTTGTATAGGGGTCGCGCTATCGATTCGGTGGAGAATATGTCTGAGGGCGTGCAGGGGCTTTGGCAAGTGGCTCTAATCCGTTTAGTGAACTACATAATCAACTATATCACCCCGTTGCCTATGGGGTTAAGTAGAGATGGCGGCAACAATATCGTCAACAACTGTGTCCAGCGGTCTGTTGGCGTCGATAGTAACTGCCGTGGGGATCCTCAACAGTTTCTTCTGCAGGTGGACATGGTAGGCAAGAATACCCTTCAACTCGTCGGGATGTTTACCAAAGTCGTTATTCGTCCGGTTCAGGAGGCGGCGGCGCACTGTAGCCGGGGTGGCTGTCAACACGAATATCTTATCGAAAAGATCGTAAAACTGGGCCTGGTTGGAGACTATCGCACCGACAAAGACAGTCTCGTCGCTAGCAAGCAGCTTCTTGAGCTCCTCCCCTTGCCAGTTCCATGCATATTTCGACCAGTCGATCGGTTTAGGCGGCCAATCGACTGCTCGGCCCGACATATCTTCGAGGCGTGTCGCCGGTAGATCATCGGTATTATATGCAGTATAGCCTCTACGGCGTAGTGCTTCGATGACGCTCGACTTACCAGAGCCGGAGTTACCAGTTATCAGATAGGATGGCATTACATAAAGATAGCACAGATGCACGCCACCAGCAGCAGCTGTTTATAAGAGAGTTTGCAAACATAAGCGTAATGTGTTAATATAGTGAATATGAATCAAGGGCCTCAACAAGAACCTCACTACCCTGACGACGGGGGTCTCTTTGACGACAGACCCTTTGCCGCTGCCGGTAGTGGGCGTGAAACCTCTGGTGATCGTGATAGGCGCCGGCTTCTGGCCGAGGCTGGCCGTCTAGCGGCTGAGGGTAGAGCGACCCGTAGAAGGCAGTGGGTTAGACGCGGACGACCAACACACACTCCCCCACCCTGGTCGGAAGTGCAAGCGCGCATGGCCGCCTTACATGACGACGAAACAGGTGGCGAACGTGAGGAAGAGGACTAGTCGCTTACTCCCAGCGGAAGACGTAGAACGCGACGATATAGATGACCACACCCCAGGCCGCAATCAGACCGATCTGCGGTAAGACCTGCGGCAAGGTCTTACCCTCAGCTACGATATAGCGCATTCCGTCAACGACAGGAGACAGCGGTAAGTACCCGGAGATATGCTGGAGCCATTCAGGCATCAGATAGCGGGGGAAAAAGCTTCCACTTAGAAACATCATCGGTATACCAACCAGGTTAGCCAGAGGCGCAGCCTGTTTTTCGTCTTTAGCCCAGCCGGCGATAGTTAGGCCGAATCCGAAAATCATGACGATCGAGAGAATAGCGAAGACAATCAAGGAGAGGTAGCTCCCGTGCATATGGAAATTGAAAATCCTGACAGCCAAAAAGTACATCAAGGCCAACGAGAGAAGACCGACCACCACATACTGGGCCGCTGTAGCCATAACCAACTGGGAGGCTCTGATCGGTGAGACCCGCAGCCTCCTCAGAGCTCCGTTGGCCTTGTCGGTAGCAAAACCGTTTGCCATCCCGAAGATGCCAAGAGAGAGGATCGAGAAACCGAGCAGCCCCGAGAAGGTATAGTCGAACTCAGTCAGATTCGTTGTCTGAGCCGGTTCGGAAGCGACCTTAAGTGGCTTCTGCTGATGGTAGAAGTGGTTGTTGGTTGTATCAAGAATACTCTGGAGGACAGTCGAAAGTTGCTGCCCGCTTTGCGGGTTGGCTTGCTCATAATAACTGACAGCCGTGCCGGCTGGCACCCCTTGACTGTCCGGCTCTCCAAAGCCCGGCGGCAAGACGACAATACTGTCTAGCTGGCCTTCGCCAAGCTCTGTTTTTGCCGTGCTCATGGAGTCGACGTTGGCGACGTTAAAACCTTTTGTCTTTTCAATCTCTTTGACAAGACCGTTTGCATACGGCGTCTTAGCATCATTGAAGACGGCCACATGGAAGTGAAAAGCGCTCGTCTTAAAGAGCGAGCCAAAGATGAGCAGGAAGATGACTGGGAAGAGGAAAGTAAAGAAGAGGGCGACACGATTACGGAAGAATCGCCTCAGCTGCATCCTAACAAGGCTGCGGACGGCCATAAAGTACTGCATCAGTCTCTCAACTCCTTCCCGGTCAGATCAATAAAGACATCTTCGAGTGTCGCCTGCTGGACCTCAATATGCTTCTTAAAGCCCTTGGCGAGCAGTTTCTTGATCAGATCTTTGGGAGTATCCAGGGTGATAATCTTGCCGCCGTCCATGATAGCTACCCGATGACAGAGAAGCTGAGCCTCTTCCATATAGTGGGTAGTCAGTATGACCGTGATCCCCTTCTTCTTGATCTGCTGTATGAGTTCCCATAAGTTACGGCGTGCCTGAGGGTCAAGACCAGTCGTCGGCTCATCGAGAAAGAGGATTCGCGGTTCGTTGACAAGGGCCGAAGCGATACTGAAGCGCTGCTTCTGCCCGCCAGAGAGTTCTTTGATGGTACTCTTGGCCTTTTCGCTCAGTTTGACTTCCTCAAGCAGGGCCATCGCATCGACACGCTGCCCGTAGAGGCTGGCGAACATGTCCAGAAGCTCGGTCAACGTCAGTTTGTCGAAGAAGGAACTACTCTGTAACTGCACTCCTATGATCTGTTTGACCTTTTGGGGTTCTTTGGCAACGTCGAGACCGTCAAGAATAACCTCGCCACTATCGATCGTTCTGAGCGCTTCGATCATCTCTAATGTAGTTGTCTTGCCCGCTCCGTTGGGACCGATAATACCGAAGACCTCGTCTTCCTTGACTGTAAATGAGACATCGTTGACGACCTTCTTGCCGCCATAGGACTTGGTTAGATGGGATACTTTCAAAATATCTGGCATGCTTTCCTCAATATATCACGAAACCGGAGGAGCCATTAGGCCCCCCCGGCATATTAAAAAATCGTCTGACTAAGGACGATCTACTTCTTCTTAAGGGTCAAGAAACCGTTTCGTGGGTTCTCGTTCACAACTCGGTCAGATGGGAGCTCGTCAACAGCTTCGGCGTCTCGTACGTCCTTGGCGAAGTAATAAATGCGCTGCTGCTTGCCACCACGCAGAGTGACTACTTTAGAATGCAGGTAGTAAGTTACCCCCTTCGAGTTGGTATAAGAGTAAGCCATGGTCTTCCTCCTTATTAGTTGCCTACGTAATCATACCTTACGCTGTCGGTAAACTGTTTGTCAATGATATTTCAAGAGAAAGACAGTGATTTTACTTCTTTCAGCCTGTTGTAAGGTGTTAGACGTGGCGTCGTAAAAACCACCTCCCAAGCTGTTCCCCGAAGGCCCGAACAACTATCAGCAGGGCTAGCAAGAACGTCACTAGAACAGAGAAGCCAGCCAGGTCGGGGCTCCAAGTGGGCGAGTAGAATTGGTACGAGAAAAGAGCAACTGGTGGATAGTGAACGAACAGGTTGGGGTTGGTCCCGCTGGCAGCAGCCCTCGTCTTGTCGATAACGCACTGAGCGTAGACGATATAGTCACTGTTAACACAAGCTGCCTGGGCCTGTTGGTAGACCCCGGGGTCTGCTACGGTGTTACTCGAGGCAGCCTGCTCGGTCAGCTTTTCGACGACACGCTGGTAACTATATTGCAACTCAAGTGGCTGGCTCATACGGGTGTTCATATGATCCATCATGTACGCACGCAGATTACTCAAAGCCCCAGCGACGTTCCCGTTTTCCTGGTCGGCCCTAACGACGGCTGTGCGCCTTGTAATCATGCCGAGGTTATTCTGTCGGAGCAGATATATACTCAGTAGTCCGAAGACGATGGTCGCCAGTATCAACTGCCAGATCCTGATCTTCAAAAACTGCTTTAGATAATGATTGATCTTACCCTTGTCGAGCGTCATCTTACGCTCATTATACCGTCCATTTGCCGCTTACGGTGGCCTAGAGTAAGGTTATAGTATGCATGTATATTTCTCTGGCCTCGGGGGAGTCGCCATCGGCCCGCTCGCCCTTATCGCCCAAGATCTTGGCTATGAAGTCTCTGGTTCAGATATCCAGCGGTCCCGTTTAACGGATATCGTTAAGGAGCGGGGTGTAGACGTCAAGATCGGCCAGGATGGTAGCCAGATCGCTGCAGCCCACACTCAGTCGCCAATAGACTGGATAGTTGTTACGTCGTCACTGCCTGAAAGCCACCCAGAGTTGGCCTTTGCCAAGAAACACAATATCAAGCTGACCAAGCGCGATGAGCTCATCAACCATATCTTAAAAGAGCAAGATCTTAAGTTAGTAGCCATCAGCGGCACTCACGGCAAGACCACGACTACAGCCATGATCACCTGGCTCTTCAAACAGCTCAACGAGCCTGTCAGTTACTCGATCGGTACCGTTGTTCCGTTTGGCCCCTACGGTCAGTTCCAGAAAGGTAGCCATTACTTCATCTACGAATGCGACGAATACGACCACAACTTCCTCGCCTTTCACCCTCATCTTGGGGTCATCACGACCATTGACTACGACCATCCCGACACTTACCCGACTAAAGAGAGCTACCAGGCTGCCTTCGGCCAATTCGCCTCCCAGTGCGGGCAGTTGGTTGTCTGGGAAGACGACCTGAGCAAGCTGGATAACCATCATCTGAAGCCAGTCGTTCTCACCTATGCTGACGTACCTGACAGAAAGCAGTTACCACTCGTTGGTGAACACGTCAGACAGAACGCCTACCAAGCAATGAGAGCCTACCAGATGCTCGCAGGTGCTAAGAAAGCCGATGAGTCGGAGCTCCTAGCCATCCTTGGCAAGTACCCGGGTACCGACAGACGCCTGGAAGTACTGGCACGTTCCCCGGCCGGTGGCGCAATCTATACGACATACGCTCATCACCCGAAAGAGATCAAGGTCGATCTCCAAGCAGTCCGAGAGGTAGCCGACGAGGTCATCGTCGTCTACCAGCCCCATCAGAACACCCGCCAACACGCCATTGCGAAAGAGTATCGAGATGCCTTCGATCAGGCCGCCCATGTCTACTGGTTGCCGACCTATATCACCCGAGAGCAGGAAGACCTACCCATCCTCTCACCCGCCGAGCTTATCAAAAACCTGGCCGATTCCAACAAAGCTGAGCCGGCCGAGATGAACGACGCACTGATCCAGAAAATCAAGGAAGACCTCAACAGAGGTGCCCATGTCATCTTTATGGGTGCGGGCCCGATCGACGACTGGGCTCGCCAGAATTTCAAGATCTAATAGTTGGCGGCGCAGATTGCTGTCTGCTGAGAGGTCTTGTTGGCGGCCCCGCAGTCAGTTAAGACACGGGTGGTCAGGTTATTCAACTGCTGGTTACTAAAACCGTTGTAGCTTTGGATGCTATTAAGCTGCGACTGAATACTACTCTTCTCATTATTGATAACCTCGGAGGTCACCGGGCCGGTCGTATTGTAGTTTTGATTGTCGTTAACCTGGATCAGCTGCTGGTTAGGGATACCGTTTAGGCCCGGCCGAGTGATGTCTAGGGCGTAGTCGGGATTGTTGACGTAGAGAAAAGCACTGATCAGAACTAGAACGAGAGACATAATGATGGAGACGGTCAGAAAACCGAAGAGGCTGAACTGGTGAGAACGCTCTCCCCATGTCTGCTGCAACAGGTTGGCGGCCAGTGCATCAAAGCGTGTCTTGATTCGCTCAATCACTGGGTTGCTCCTTGTTGGCCAGAGGTTGGCGGTTTCAGTGCGGATATCTCTTGGATGTACTGACCAAGCTGTTGGTTGAGACTTTGGACGTCACGATTGGTGTCGGCCCGTGCTTCCTGGGTTTCAGTCAGGATGTTGTAGAACTGCTGTGGATTACTGGCACAGTTAAGAGATAGGCCGTTCTCGAGCAGAATAGCATAATTATTGAAATCGTTCTGGAACTGATTCTCCGAGGAGTTGAGCAACTGGGTCGTACTAGTGATGGCTTTGCTTTTGACGTTATCGTTGCCGAGTCGGGTAGTGAAGGCTGAAGCCTGAGCCACGACAGCTCCGTAAAGGTTGCCCAAGTTTATCCGCAGAACCACATCGTCCCGTCTCAGATGCTGCATACCGACCTGGCCTACGTAGCAGTTATTAGCCACCACACCCAGCTGCTGTTGGCTGAGACTAACTGCAGAAGCCGGCGAGACAACCAGTGAGGTTGCGGCCAGCAAAACCCCTGTTAGAGCTACTGATAGGTGTCGTAGTTTCATCTTCCCTTCAATTGTACACGACTGCCAACCTCTTCAACGAGCCCGTCTTTAACCAGTCGATCGATAACCGACTGGAGACGCTCGTCACCAATCACCTCAGCCAGTTCGTGTCTATTTAATGGCCTTTCAGCGAGCAGTTTGACAACCGTGCCCCGCAGCTGTCTCGATGAACCTGCAAAAGTCGACTGGCGGGTGTAGTGACGGCTCCGATGGTTCTGGTTGCCAATAGTCTTCTTGAGAGACGTGCCATAGTCCATCAGCGCCCAATACCACTCCCGAGGTTGAGTAACGTCAAGCGTCCGTTCGACAATGGGTACGATCTCTTTGTCATCAACACCTGATCGGTCGGCGAAGAAGTGATGAAGATAGACTGTCCGAATATTGGTCTCGATAAAGACTGCCGGCAGATTATAGGCGTAGGCGAGGATGGCTCCAGCAGTTTGGGGCCCTACTCCAGGTAATGCTTCGAGATCATCGACAGTTTTGGGGAGCAGACCGTGATAACTACCAACCACTCGCTTCGACAGTTGGTGCAAGTAGTTGGCCCGGCGGTTATAGCCAAGACCCACCCACTGGATGAGAACTTCGTCGAGAGGAGCACCCGCTAAAGCTGCGAACGTCGGAAAACGTTTGGTGAAGGACTCAAATTTGGGAATAACCCGTTCGACCTGTGTCTGCTGGAGCATGATTTCTGAGACAACGACGTTATAGGGAGTCGGCTGCGCTCGCCACGGCATCGTCCGCCCATGCAGTTTGTAATGAGCCCATACGAGACGCCTAAACTGGCTATCAAGGATGGTCTGCATAACTCTGTCAGACAGCTTCCTCAGGACCTGGGTTCCTTAAATAGTGAACATTATCCGGCGTATATGCGTCGAGTGCCGTGTGAACCCGTCGAGCTTTACGCCAGTTGGCCATAGCTTCTACGCCCCAAAAGACTGTTGGTAGTGTAGTCGCGAAGGGAGAGACAAAGCTAGCTGGTCCGGACAATCCTAGAAAAAGAGGACCAAGTGTCGAGCCACCTTGCCTAAGTCGATCTGCACGAGGCGATGAACGATCTGGGGCATCTACCGGAATAATATCTCCGATTCTGTCAGCATATTCTACGGCCTTACGACGATAACGGTCCCCGGCTGCGTTCACGACCATCATTGCCGCAGCTGCACCAAGACGGACAAGACCCGCGAGCGTACCTTTGCTAAGCATAAACTCGGGAAGATGCCTGCGGAGGGCTATCGACAGCGCAAGAGCCGCCCCAGCCAGGACAATCTGGGCACCTCGTTCCTCGTAGACTCGACGCGGCAGCCGACGTTCAGCACTCTCCCATGCTGTAAGTGCTTCCGGTGAATCTGGTTCAGACATATCAGGGCATGAGACGGTGGATGTCTCGCGGGAAGAGGGTAGCCTCTTTGACGTTATGTAATCCGAGTAGTCGCTGAGTGACGCGCTCGAGCCCCATTCCAAAACCGCCGTGTGGTGGCATACCATATTTCATGGCGCTTAGGAGCGGGGCAAAGCCGGGATCATCCGGGTCTCCCCCGGCCAATTTTTCGAGCTGTTCGATGACCACTTCGTATCGGTTCTCACGCATACTGCCAGTCGTGATCTCGACTCCCCGGAAGAGAAGGTCGACACGGTCGGCGATTGCTGGGTTCTTTTCGTTGGCTTTATGGTAGAACTTCATCTCGCTAGCCGGCCACTCACTGACAAAGACCGCTTCACTATGTAGTTCCTTGGCTGCATATTCGCAGACCCAACGTTCCTCATCGGGACGAAGATCTTTCTCACCGATCGTCTTCTGGCCAGTCGCTTTCGTATAAGCCTCATGGATCTCAGCCATCGTCATGACTGGTATCTCTTTTGGTAGAACTGGTTTAGTCGCCTGCCAGCTCTTCAAGTCGGCTTCGTGAGCCCGCCAGACAGCGTCAACAACATGACCAAGGAGGTCGCTCAAGAGGTTTCGGAGATCATCGAGAGTTATAAAACCCATCTCGGCGTCGATCGAAGTATATTCGGTCATATGCCGGGTGGTAGCGCTCGGTTCTGCCCTGTAGACTGGGCCGATCTCATAGACTCGCTCAAAGACCCCTACCATCATCTGCTTATAAAACTGAGGGCTTTGGGCTAAGGTAGCGGTCTTACCAAAGTAATCCAGTGAGAAGACTTCGGCGCCACCTTCGGTCGGCTCGGCTAGCAACTTCGGCGTATGCATCTCTGTAAAGCCTCGTTCGTCAAAGAATGCTCGTAGTGCTTTACAGAGGGTGGCTTGGATTTCAAAGATGGCACGTTCCTGGATGTTGCGCAATCCGATCACTCGGTTATCAAAGAGGGTATCCAGATTTTCCGGGCGATGACTGAGCGGCTTATCAATCTCGATGGGTGGCTCGTCGGTTACAGCAGCAAGAATAGTCAGCGTGGCGTCGTGCACTTCAGCCCCACCAGGCGCCCGTTCATCTTTAACGACTGTCCCCTCGATTACGAGAACGGTGCCGATCTGATGTTCACGAAGTTTCTCCACCTCTTCTTTGCTGGTGAGCAGCACCTGGGCAAGACCACTACGATCGCGGACAACTATAAATGTCATCCCGCCGAGCAGTCGCTTCTTATGCAACCAGCCTTTGAGAATGACTTTTTGGCCGACGTGATCAGCAATATCTCGGGTAAGAACTCGTTCCATAGTTGAGCCTACTATAACAGATGAGAGACAGGTTGCAAGAAGGGTACCGTTACCTATTCGCCGAAGAGCTTACCGAGAATATCTCGGAGATAGATGACACCAATCGGCTTACTACTCTCATCAACGATAGCCGCTAGCGTCGTGTTCGTTTCCATAAAGGTGCCGAGCGCCTCTTTGAAGCTTGTATCCGGAGCGAGATAGAGGATATGCTCATCCATAAGCGATGAGACCTTAACGTTTCGCGAGGCGTGGCTAAGAGCTACGCCCTGCTCGAGGATTCCGACTAGGTGGGCACGTTTTTCCTCATAGACGCCGAAGACACTGTACTTGCTATCGTGTAGCTCTTTGAGCACAATTGGCCCGATTGTCTCATCACCTTTGATCAACAGGGCATCTTTTAAGCCAACCATCAATTGGCCGATCTTTCGTTCATCAACCTTCATTAAAGAGACGAGCTGCTTCTCGGAGTCGCTCTCGGTATGTTTGTAGCGACGATGATGGAATTCGACAAAGGCCGCCATCTCTTTCTCGTCGTACCAATACGGATAGTCAGGATAGAACAACTTACCGAGTGAGGTGCAGAAGCGGAGGAACGAGACCAAAAAACCAAGTTTAGTGCCATGCGCTCCCTGAACCGACAGAGTCAGCCTCAGGAGAAGCAGTTGGAGTGCTTCGACATATGAAAGGCTCATCACGACGGCAGCCACGACGATAGATAGAATAATGCCAACTAACAGCCCTTCGTCCTTGCTTACAAAGTAACCCATCAGGCTGATGGTGACGACCGTAAAGAACCAGTTGAGCAGTTGAAAACCGGTCTTGAGGTGTTCAAGCCGGACAAGAAGCCGCTGATAACGCTGCCACGGTGGCTGGAGTGTCCGCCACGGACGCACCCTGTTCAACAAGCTGGTCCAAGTGGCCATCTTTAACCACGCGGCAACCAAAAGAATCCAGAGTATTAGCCAGCCCATAACGCTTATAGTGTACGTGATTTCGACCCATGCCGCTAGCCATCTCTCGTAGCACGATGACTCTCTACTATGATCATCAATCCGAAACGTTGTCAAAAGTAGGGGAGTGGTCTCGAGACGATCTGTACAAATATAGAACTGCAGCAGATCATATATCCTGTTCTATGCCAGAACAACAAAACATTCAGTACAAAAATAGAACTAAAGTAGAAATAGGGGAGTGCGTGAGAAAAGTATGAACATTACTACAAGTCGCGCTAATCTTCTCTCTGTTAGAGTTACGAATCCGCTAGTCAAACTGGGCCTGAGTTTGCTATGATGGCAGCTGTACGTCCCCAACTCCCAGATCGAAAATCAAGATGCTACAGAATATCCCTACCAGACAGAAAATAGTTATTATGCTCGCCGTTATGTCGGGCTTTTTCTTGGCCGCGCTTGATCAGACGATCGTCAGTACTGCCTTGCCAACCATCATCCGCCAGCTCAATGGTCTTTCGGAGCTGAGCTGGGTCATCACCGCCTACCTTCTGACTTCGACAGTCGTCCTCCCTATCAGCGGCAAACTCTCAGACATGTTCGGCCGCAAGAAGTTTCTTCTACTCGGAATCGCTGTATTTCTGATCGGGTCAGCGCTTTCGGGGACATCAAACAGCATGCATCAGCTCATAGCCTTCAGGGCTGTCCAAGGTATCGGCGCAGGTCTATTAATGTCTAACGCTTTTGCCGTTATCGGCGACCTCTTCACCCCCATTGAACGAGGTAAGTGGCAGGGCGCTATCGCCTCTATGTTTGGCCTAGCATCCGTGGCCGGCCCATTGCTTGGAGGATATCTGACAGACACCCATCACTTGTTCGGACTGACAACTGACTGGCGATGGATCTTCTACGTCAACGTGCCTATCGGCATTCTAGCCCTCTTCCTTATCAGTACCTTCATGCCTCATGTCACCCAAAAGCGAGAGAAGATCGATTACCTTGGAGCTACCTTCATCACGGGTGGTCTGGTCTCTCTCATCTTGGCGCTATCGTGGGGTGGTAACCAGTACGCATGGCGTTCGTGGCAGATTTTGAGCATGTTTGCTCTTGCTTTGGTCTTCTTTATCACCTTTGTCTTCGTCGAGCGAAAAGCCGAAGCTCCCCTACTTCCCCTGAGCTTCTTCAAGAATCCAGTCTTTCGTGTGGCAGCTCCGATCGTCTTTCTCTTTGGTGGTGCCTTCTTCGGTGGCATTATCTATATCCCCCTCTTTAAACAAGAGGTCCAAGGGGCAACAGCGACTGGAGCCGGATTGGCACTGACTCCAATGGTCCTGTCCATCGTGGTCGTTAGTATCGCCGCTGGACAGTTCATCTCACGTACCGGCCGATATAAGATCCTGGCGTCTGTAGGGTTAGCAGTCACGACTGTCGGCCTGATCATGCTCAGCCACCTTGGCGTCCATACGACAGCGGGGCATATGGCTCTTGGCATGATCATCACGGGCGCCGGGCTTGGTGTCGGCCTGCCGGTCTTTAACCTCGTTGTACAGAACGCTTTCCCGCAGTCGCAGTTGGGTGTATCGTCATCTTCGACTCAGCTTGCCAGGGGCCTTGGTGGAACAGTCGGCGTCGCAGCCCTCGGTAGTGTCCTCAACAACTTCCTCGTCCATCGCCTCAGCAATCTCCATAACAACGCGTTTGTCCAGATCGCCCAGAAGACGGGCCATGGCAGCCAGGTGGCCCACCTTAATGAGAACAGTGTCCAAGGTATCCTCTCGCCGCAGGGACAGCAGGCTATTACTTCACAGCTTAGTCACCTGCCCTCTCAGCTTCACCCCGCTGCTATGTCAGCCTATGCAGAGTTCATAGATAAATTAAAAGTAGCTTTCGTCTACTCCATCGATAAAGTACTTGTCGTCAGTGCGGCGCTCGTAGCCGTCTCGTTCGTCATCAGCCTCTTCTTGCGAGAGATCCCGCTCAGACATCACGAGTAAGAATCTTCATAGGCCGAAGACCGAAAAAAAGGCGCCCGGGTTGCTTGCAGGCATCACTTCAAGATCAATCCACCAGTTTGCACCATTGCTGTTTGTGTTCGGATAACCCCATGCCCCCGTGAAATAGGCACACTGACCGACGAGCGAAGCGACGGATGATGGTGCGCTGATCGGCCCGTTCCCTGCACCACTATTACCTGAGACAAAAGGACTGGAGCTGTTCCAGTAGTTCGAGGTGTAGGTAAACCAGTTGGAGCCACTGCTGGCGTATACGGCCACCTGGTAGCCACCCGGCTGGAGTTGCAAGCCAGACGAACTGTAATCAACGTAGACCCAGCCACTCCCTGCCGCCGCCGCTCCGCCGCCTGGCAGTTTCCACGACGGTGAACTATTATCTGAACCCGCGACCTCTGTCTGCGAGGTTGTACTAAAGAGACCACATCTCGAAGGTAGAACGGCCATTCCGGCTCCCGAATAGTACCAAAGCTTCTCGACGGTTACAGGTTGTGAGATAGCAATCTGAGTTGTGAGTGTAAAGTTACCACTGGAACCCCCGAGCAGCCACGGTGCAGTGGATGAAGGGAAGAGCCGATAGGTTGCGCCAGCCGGAACTACATCGGTAATCTGGACATCTATCCAGAGATTCGCCGAGGTGTCGCTCTGATTGGGCATATTGACCGTAGGGTCTGTTCCGCCAATACTGAAAGAGCCCTGGGGTTGATTCGCAACCGGCGACACTGCACTTCCTGTAGAATCTGAGTAGGCCATGAGCGGGCCATTGGTAATGCCCGCCGAGTATGGATCGCCTGAACCAAACTGATTTTTAGTCTCAGAAAAGTTATTCGAAAAGCCAGTGGCCGCGACGTGTACGTAGCGTTCTGATAAGGGAATAGGGGTAGCTAGTGGCACATAGTTCCACTGCCCGGACGTAAGTGTCCCCGAAGTAACCGTTGAGTTGGGGACGACTGCGTTAAGCCCGTCACCAAGCGACCAGAGACAGAACTTCTGAGCTGAAGTCGACTGTCCACTCGCCACCCACCACCAGTAGCCTGCTAGATATAGCGTCGGCTGGGTAACAGTGAAACTAATACCACTCACGAATGGACCAGTATAAGTGACCGAAGAAGCCGGTCCGTTAGTAGATGGAAAGAGTCTATACGTCGCCATAGCAATAACTCCGCAGCATGTCTCTACGTACTTCCAATAATAATACATCTCGAGACTGAACGCTTGTGCTTAGAGTCACTACCCTCTTACTTCTCGAGGTCGTTCGCAAAACATAAGGGAGTTCTGTACAATAAAAAACTAGCTAAGGAACGAACTTGCGTGGCGGGTATAAGTTATAACACGGGAGCAACGGGCGGTGCGGCTAACGTAACTAGCATCAACTACACCGCGCCAGCTGGAGTCCTCGTCAATGATGTCATGATCCTCGGGATTGTTGTCTTCACTGAGGACTCAACGCAACCTGCCTTTTCAGTCACATCGACAGGTTCAGAAGTATGGACGATTGTCAGCCCCGTAGAACTGGCAGCAGGAGCCGGTATCTACACCTATGGATTTGTCTACTCTGCTGTGGCAACAGCATCGTCGGCTCACGCTACCGTCACAGTCAGCGAAACGGGATCACCAGGAAGTACGACATGGATTGGAGCTGCCATGGCCAGCTACACCGGAGCACGTACTACGAGCTCAATCGACGTTATCGGTGGTACCTCAATACCGGGGCAATCGGCATTCACTATCACCTGTCCGACCAAAACCACCAATGCCGCTAACGACTGGGGTATCTATATTATGGCCGGCGGCAACAATGGCTCCGGGGTAAGTGTCCCGTCAGGTACCACCCAGCGCCAGCTTGCCAGCACAGGCGGAGGTATGATCGCGGTTATTGCTGACAGTAACGGCATTGTTGGACCGGCTTCCACTACCATAGGCGGTGGAGTATTTACCAACACTGCTGATGTTGCTTCCAACTGCTGGCTGACCGCTTTCACGATAGGACTGGCGCCGGCACCTGTTAATCCAGGCGGATTCATGCCACTCTTCTAGGGCCTTCTTTGACACACCTGTTTTAACCATGTCAAAATAAGCCCATGAATCCTCGGGGTATTCGCACATCTGACTACATATCGCTTGTGATCATCGCCGTTATTGTGGCGGTTCACTCCCAAGCGGCGAAGAACTCTCTGGCCCCTGACGCTTTAACGCTCATCTTCTACTTTGTCTTTGGCCTGGCTCTTGCCACCCGTTGGATCGGCTGGTTATCGGGGGAGTTTGATCCAGACAGCTCACTGGCTGGCGAACTGGCGGCCAAGAGTGGCCCCCTTGTCATGCTCGCCTATATCATCTTCGTTATTTGGGTTGTCTTTGATTGGTAACGCTACTGGCCAACAAGCACAACGATGTTGGCACCAGACGGGACTGATTGTCCTGCCGGCATACTGCCGACTGTCCCACCAAGATAGCTGGCTATCTGGCTGGCAAGGCTGGCGTCGCTGCTCGTAACAGCTACGACGAGAGTCTTGGACTCTTTAACGGACGCGTTGGCATAAGTTGAACTGATACTTGCTTGAGAGCCGAACTTACTGTTGATTGATGCACCTGTGGAGGCAGCTTTACCATTCGTACTAGAAGCGTTGAGAACGGCTACGACCGGCTTGCTGGGGACTGCTGACGTTCCTGCCGGTGTCGAGCTGGTGCCGGAGCTATTATTGAGCACGACCGGTCCGGCGTTAATTATCATGTCGGTGCTTGGGCGGTAGATGATGGCCAGTTGGGCCTTGGTGTAGATAAGAAGCTGGTCGCTATCCTGCGCGTTCCGGAAGAAGGCCTGTCCTTTGAGAGAGTTGACGTTGACGATCTTGGCCACGGTCGGAGTTTGGCCCTTGGGCAGAACGTAGAGCTTGCCTACTTCCTGGATGACCTTGTTGGCAGTCGCTTGATTGGCTGCGTTCGGGTTCTTCTTCAAATCCTGGTACTTGGTGTAGTAGTAAGTCGTCCCGATCGCCAGTAAAACAATAATGGCCGAAACGCCGATAAATAGATACCTATTCTGCTGATAGCGTACTCTCACAGTTACAACTTCCCCATCAGTTAAATGCTATGCTCTATCTTAAGCAAAAACAGGTTCAGAGTCAAACGAACACCACACCCTATGTGCAACTAAAAACCAGGGTATGTAAATCGTGGACTAGACGGGCAGACGAGCGTGCCACTCTGACCAAGCCGCTTTGAGTGTCGGCGCGTAGCGGTCCGGGTGAAGCACCAAGTCCTTAATCAGTTCGTGGGCACTGGTAGCCCTAGGCGCTCCGACATCTATGGCGCTGAACTTGGCAGGTACGTCCTCTACAACCAAGAAGTAGCTGGTCGCATAGGTCGTCGAACCATCGGGGAAGGTGCGTATATCCTCACCGATGTACGTCGGAGTAGCATCAATGTAGAGCTCGCGCTTGAGCGCTCGCTTAGCGGCCTGCAGTGGAGTCTCATCGCTCCTCATAATGGTCGCCACTGGTACCCCGAACTTGCCGGCGTAGAGATTCGGCAGATCCTTACGTGAAGGGATCTTGCTGATGATTAACTCCCCGAGTGGAGTGATCAGGAAGATAAAAACTCCATGATAGATATCATGGAGTTTGTCGATCTCTGCGCGTTTCTTTGAGCCAATAATCTTGCCCGAGCTGTCTAGTATACTCACCAGATAGTTATCGTGACGCTTAGACTCTTCCATACATCTACTATACACCTCTTTCCCAAAAGTAAAGAAAAAGTTCTTGACTTTTGTTTTTTCGACCGAAAAGTGGCATATTATCTCGCTTACGTTCCCTCTTGTGCGCCACAGTAGAAGATGTAAAATGAACATAGTGACCAGCTAGCGGTATTTAAGAGACCGACCACTGGCTTCTGAAATGACAAAAAACCAAAAAATAGGGCTGACTGTATTAGAGAGGACCGTAGAGGCCCCCGCCGTTGCGCTCGAAAAGAGCGTCGAGGGCATGCAGACGTTTGCCAATACTATCCCTCTTAAGAACCACCATCCGGTTAAGAAAGCCAAGGACTTCTGGTATACGCTTGGGCCGGGGCTGACGACAGGGGCTTCAGACGACGACCCGTCAGGTATTGCCACATACTCTCAGACAGGTGCCCAGTATGGTTTTGGGCTGCTCTGGTTGGCGCCCTTCACTTTCCCCCTGATGGCCGTTGTCCAAGAGATGTGCGCCCGAATCGGGTTGGTGACCGGCCGTGGGCTGGCCGGCAACATCCGCACCCACATGGGCAAACGCATCCTCTATATTACGACGCTTCTGCTCTTCGCCGCTAACGCCTTCAACATCGGAGCGGACATAGGTGCTATGGCCAGTGCAGCCCAACTACTCCGTCACGGGCTCAGTTTCACACTGCTGGTAATTGTCTTCACCATCTTTATCTTGCTTCTACAGATCTACACCCCGTACGTTAAGTATGCCCGTTACCTGAAATGGCTGGCTCTAATCTTGCTTGCCTATATCGTTTCAGCTATCCTCGCCCATCCGGACTGGCATACCGCTTTCAGAAACACTGTCGTCCCCCATCTTCAGTTTACGAAGACCCAGATCCTCCTTATCTGCGCTATCTTGGGTACGACCATCACGCCATACCTCTTCTTCTGGCAGACCTCCCAGGAGATTGAGGAAGAGATCGCCGCTGGCGAAACAACGATCGCTTCTAGGGTCGGGTCAACGCCCGAACAGATGAAAGCCATGCGTGTCGACGTCTGGTCGGGTATGTTCCTGAGCAACGTAGTAATGTTCTTCATTATTGCTGCCTGTGCGAGTGTACTTTTCAAACATGGCATCACAAACATTAATACAGCCGCCCAGGCTGCCCAGGCACTGAAGCCGTTCGCTGGCAACGCCGCTGAATGGCTCTTCGCCATTGGCATAATAGGTGTAGCCCTGCTAGCTATACCCGTCATGGCCGGATCAAGTGCCTACGCCATCAGTGAGAGTATGGGTAAGCACCAAGGGCTCAACCACAAGCTCAAGCAGGCCTATGCTTTCTATGGCACAATCATCATCTCGATGCTAGTCGGCCTCGGCATCAACTTCATCGGTCTCAACCCGATCAAAGCCCTCATCTACTCGGCCGTCCTTAACGGTGTCGTAGCCCCGATCATCATCGTTCAGATTGTTCTAATCGCCAGCAGTAAGCATCTGATGGGCGAATGGAAGAACGGTAAGGCGAGCACGGTTGTCGGCTGGATCACAGTTTTCTTGATGGCAGCCTCTGGTATTGCCGCTGTCTACGCGCTCTTCCCGTAGTCACTTCTTTATCAGCAAATTGTATTTTGTACAATTAAATGATACTGTAAGTAACAATGACTGCTGAGATTCTTGGGGAGGCGACTCGCGCTAGTGAAGTTGCTGCCCTTGAGAGAATGTACCGTATGCAACTCGGCCCGGATCATCAGTATTTGAAACGGGTCACCGGCCTCGTCGTAGATATAAAGCTCACGGCCGC
Organism: Candidatus Saccharimonadales bacterium; assembly: GCA_035945435.1. Lineage (NCBI taxonomy): Bacteria > Candidatus Saccharimonadota > Candidatus Saccharimonadia > Saccharimonadales (SeqCode) > Saccharimonadales bacterium (SeqCode). Next base: position 18,722 of record DASZAF010000028.1, read on the forward strand.
TGATGAGGTTGATGCCGCTATTGTGACTGACGGGGGCGATCTAATCGAGGTTGTCGAAGACGAAGCGTCTGTCGATGAGACAGACGAAGACCAGCCCGCCCGCGAGCCGGAGGTTGACGTGCGGACTGAGGACTTAGTGCGTATTTACCTGCGCAGTATCGGCAGGGTGCCTCTTCTAACTAAGGCACAAGAGATCGAACTTGGAAAACGCATCGAAAAGGGGCGAAAAGAGGAAGGAAAGAGCGAACGTGAAAGAGACGAAGCTCTTGTTGACGACGGCATTACCGCCAAAAAAGAGCTGGCAAACGCGAATCTCCGTCTCGTTGTGTCCATAGCTAAAAAAATGACCGGGCAGGGCGTCTCCTTTCTCGATCTGATCCAAGAAGGTAATCTCGCACTCTACCGAAAGGCGGTTGAAAAATATAACCATAAGCTAGGGAACAAATTCTCTACGCACGCCACCATTGTCATCCGACAGGCCATGCAGAGAGCGATTGAAAACCAGGCCCGAACCATACGCGTACCGGTTCATGAAGTTGAGGTAATTGACAAGATCAAGAGAACCCAACGAGATAAGTTGCAAGAGCTTGGGCGTGAGCCGACCACAGAAGAGATTGCCGCAGCGCTTGGAATAACTCCTGATGAAGTCGAGGAGTCGCTAAGCTTCGATCGTGACCCATTCTCACTTGAATACAAGCTGGAGGATGACGAGGGAGGTGGTACAGAATTTGGAGACCTACTGGCAAGTCAAGAACCCTCCCAAGAAGAGTACGCTACCCATGGTGAACGGTATCGGCTATTCGCTGCGCTCTTTGACGCAGCCGAGCTCAATGCCGACCAGCGAACCGTAGTCGCATACCGTCTTGGCCTGGTTGATGGGAGGCAATGGGAGTTTGAGAAAATTCGAGCTCTGATTAGAGGTGTTTCCAGAAATCGAATCGGCCAGATCTTTGATAGAGCCATAGCGTTGATGGAAGAGAAGGCGGCCGATCAACTGCTCAATCTGATCGACTTCGTCGCCGAGAGTAACGCTTAGGCGACTATCCCCTGACAGCAAGCATACAGAGTCTACATTACGTCACTGCTGTGATCTAGCCTTTACTGTAGTCGCAACCTATACTTATAACATTAAATAAGAGACGCCCCTTTATGCACACCCCCCGGCTCTGGTTGAAAACGCCAGATAATAACAGCACATCCAATCAAGCCCTCGTGCGCTTATCTAGATTTGTTATACGTGTCTTTAGGCGCATACGGCAAGGTGAAGTTAGTAAGTATTGGTATGCCGTCGCATGTCTGTTTATAGTATCCATGGCCATCGTACTAACCATACTCCTGCAAGGATCACCAAGTACAAAAAGCCATAGCGCTTCGAATATTACTACCCGGGCTAGTGCGAAAAATAAGAGTAGTGCGACATCGTCAAACCCACATCACTCAACGGCCCCAACCACCAGCCAAAACCCACATAGCGTTACGTCAACGACTTCGTCATCTGGCAATTCACCTACTCAATCTCTTGGTAGTGGCACGACGACCCAAGACTCGCAATACTGGTTGATAAACAGTTCTGGCATGAGTGCTTTGCAAGCCAGCGATCCTACCGCTGCGTCATGGTTCTTTAATGGCTCACAGGATTGGGTCATAAGCGGCTATGGCATGAGCATAGGAGCAGCCAGCCCAGTAGCCGACTATGAATCATACGCACAGTTTGCGAGCGACATAGTAACTGGAAACATAGCGTCTGGTATCAAGTGGGTACTCTATGACGACGAGGCATGGTCTGGTACGCCATCTATTGAACAGCAACATCCCGAGACTTACCTTAAAGAGTTCGCTCAGTTGGCTCATCAACATGGCTTTAAGGTCATCGAGACACCAGCTCGCGATTTGATGTCCGTGCAGGGAGCTGACTGTGACCAAGCTACGACTGGAGCGAGCAGTGTCGAGGCAGCTTACTTGGCATGCAATATCGCTGCCGACACCCAAGATGCTGATGTTATGGACATCCAGTCACAAGGAGACCAGACAGATCTACCGCTCTATACCTCATTCACTAATAGCGCGGCTCAGCAAGCTCATGCGGTTAACCCAAATATGATTGTTATCGCCGGGCTGACATCTTACCGAGGTTACGATTCATCGAGTATCGTAAGTGCGTGGCAAGCCGTCCGCGCAACTGTCCAAGGTTTTTGGATGAATATCTCTCCATCGGCGCCCACCCCCGCTCAACAGGCGCTGGATTCAATCATCGCCCTAGAACACTAGCTAGGAATACTCCTCCAGAGAAGACCCGGTAAAAAGTGTACTAGGTCCGACTCGCCTTAAGTTAACTCACGAAGCTGCATATGTTTATTAAATGCACTCTTGTTGTGTGCTAAACTGTGCACGAATGGTCCAAAGCAAAAATGGATAGTCAAATAGGCTCATCGCCAGGCCTAAAGAGTACTGGGGCTAGTCTACCACCCAACCAAACGTCAACCCAGCCGCCTCCGCAGACATCTCCACCTAGCAGCCAGCCGATCGTTGGCTCGGTAGACCCACTACCAACTAATACAGTCGAGCCGCCATGGTTACGCCATAGAAGAATAAAGCGCCTAGTAGGCAAGCTGGTACGTTTTGGTTTGTTGGCAGCCCTACTGATAGTTATCGGGATCGGAGGATATCTGATGACCTCAAGCTATAATTTGAGAGCCATCATTACTGACTCAAAGTTCCGACAGTATACATTCTCAAATGACAAAGGCGAGAAGTACAGAATAGTGTTTTATAAGAACTCGGTCCAAGAAAACTACAATTTTGGAACAGTCACTAGTAGAGTCCTGCTTTCACCTTCTACAGCCACTGGCAGTGTGCCAATCTTGGTAGCCTTAGATGGTAAGAGAGGAGATACTAATGCTGCCGCCGAAGCTAAACTACAGGAATGCACCACCGAGGGGGCGAGTGTGGCGTTTAGTGTGTATATCAAATCTATTGGGGTAAATGCCAACTTCTGTACATACGCACAAGGTGTTGGCTATGAGTCCTTTTTCGGTAACGCAAACTCCGTATACTTTATGCAGATCATTCCTGCCGGAAATAACTTAGCGCAGACTGATGCAAATGCCCAGAAGATCGTCAATAGTAATCCAAGTATCAGCGACGCAGAAACAATCGCAGAATCTTTTGTATATCTAAGGAACAATTGATATCTAGCACAATACGCCTATCAACTCTCTTAGTTGCTGTCATGGAATAATCGCCAACGCTTAAGATTGACATGGGCATAAACGGTGTCATAATCACGAATCATGACTGAACTTAGAGAAATCACAGAAGACAGACCTAGCGCCGATCGCGAGCCACCAACACTGACCGCCACCGGCAGGGCTCTCGTAGGACTACTCGTCGGTGCTTCAAAAGCAGGCCTGCTTGTCGGTCGCGCTGCAGGTGTGACACAAGAGAGGGTACGAACCTGGAATAAGGGTCCCTATCGTGCGGCAGCCGAGATAGTAGCCACGACTATTACTAGAGCAGTTCCCGAGGATGAGCAATCAGGAGACGGCCAAGAAGACAGTCCGGCTCTCCCAGCCAGCTTAGCGAAGCAATTGTAACTGCGGCGAAGCCCGTAATCTACAGATCACTCGCAAACTTGGCAGTCGTCAGCCTAGGAGCAGGCCTCGGGCAGATAGGCAAGCGAGGTGAAACCCATGGACATCACCTCGCACGTGCGGCAGCTGAAGCGTTGACAGGCAATAGTACTACTAGCTAATCCCTACAATCTGCAGGTTAATCGGCTTGGCACCAGCCGGACCAAAACTCCACTGAATTACATCACGGATCTTCCTGCCTATCAGATTCTGCCCAAATGGGCTCTCATTGGAGATCTTGCCCTGAGCAGGATCAGCCTCCAAAGGATCGACGATTGTATAAGCAAGCTCCTTGCCATCACCTTTAAGATGGACGTGCGAACCAAGTTTTACTTTTGTTGCTTGGCGGATGCGTGGTAGTAGTTTGGCTTTTTTCAAAATATACTCTGTCTCAATAATCTCCTCCTCGATTAGCTGGAGTTGATTGACCTGTTCGGTCAGCGAGATTCGCTCTTCGTACTTGTTGGCTGAGCGGGCGTCTTTGAGAGCCCTCAGCGTACGCAATGAGTGGGCGTGCTCGTTTCGAAGCGAGCGCAGACGTTTCTTAAACCGCTTGAAACCTTCTTGGCTCAAGTAGTAGAGATCACGTCGAACTTTGTTCGTCCGTTGGGCAATACGCATGATTCTCCCCCCTTTTATTTGATTTACTTTTAACTCCGCTATACGTTCCCCAGACTCGGGCGCTAACGCGGGGCATATTTTAATTCAAGCACCGAAATCTTAAAATTTGCTGATAATACCGCTCACGCTTGGGTAATGTAGTTATTTTTACGTAGATGACCCATTCGACTGGGTGTTCGCCCCATTACCACTTGTTCCTCCGCCAAACGGCGAAAAGGTCGTTGTCGGGTTGATAGTGACTGAGGTTGCGTTAAAGGTACCTGAACTGGCCTTGCTGCCCCTAGCGATAACCGTGTCACCAACGCTTACTGACGATCCGCCTGTATATGTGGTCGCGCTACTCGTCTGGACCGTTGTTGAGTTTCCAAGTGGGTTCTGAACCGTGAACGAACTGCCGTTCACGGTTGTCACCTGGCCGAAGACACCACGCCGCATGAATCCACCACCCCTAAAACCGCCGCCGAATGGTGAGTTGCTGTTGTTGCTACTAAAGGTCGTCCCCGAAGGAGAGTTGGATGCGCTGGCGGTAGTATGTATATGCTCGCCGTAGTAAGTACCGAGAAAGAAAGCCAAGCCTATGGCAAAGAGCCCTGTGATCACAGTTGTTGCAGTCTTGGGTACCTGAAAGGTAGCACGTGGTTTCGATGTTGAGGAGACTGAATGAGCGTGCTTTACGGGCTTTTCGTGTTCGTTAGGAGCCGGTAGTGAGATGTCAGCGGGGTTATGCTTTCTGCCTGGCATCCTCAAGCCTTCCGTCTTTTAATTTAAATGTCATATCCGTCCTGCCGGCGATCGACAGGTCATGCGTAACAACAAGAATAGTGGCGTTCTCGGACTTAGCCAGTTTGTGAAGCAAATCGAAGATCATCTTACCGGTCTCTGTGTCTAGGTTACCGGTCGGCTCGTCAGCCAGAATTACTTTAGGGTGGTTGGCTAGTGACCTGGCTATGGCGACCCTTTGCTGTTCGCCGCCGCTGAGCTTACCAGGTTTACGCTTCTGCTTGTCACCAGTCAGCCCAACACTATTAAGAAGTTCTTCTGCCTTCTGGCGACGCTCTTTAGCGGGTATGTGCGCAAAAGCCAGGGGCAGCATTACATTCTCAAGAGCCGTTAAGTTTGGGATCAAGTTGTAGTTCTGGAAGACGAAGCCGATTCGTTTGAGTCGGTAGTTCGTCAGTCGACCCCCATGCAGTGAGGTGATGTCCGTACCATCGACCTTGATAGATCCTTCGGTCGGTCGGTCGAGCGCGCCTAGCATGGAGAGAAGGGTGCTCTTGCCACTTCCACTCTTGCCGATGATCGAAGCAAAGCAGCCCTCGGGCACTTTGAAACTGACGTCATCGACTGCGGAGACAATAGCGTCTCCTGATTTGAATCGTTTAGTAAGGTGTGTAACTTGTAGCATTATTCAGTCCTCATTACTTCCGACGGTCTAATCTTCGTAATCATCCACGAGGCTACGACGCTGCCAATTATGGCAATCAGAATGGCCGCTCCTAAACCATAGATGATGATGCTCCAGCCAACTGCCGCATGTATCGATGAGAGATTATGCCTGAAGAGCTGACCACCACCTCCAATCCTCCTGAAGAAACCACCTCCCGGGCCTGGGCCTGCAGCTACAGCCCCGCCAGGACCGGTCACGGCCACGTTGTTTGCGGCAGAGCTCGTGCTGTTGTTGACGAGGGTCTTGGTGATTGGGTTGCCGGCAATAACACCGAGCCCCATGCCGATGACTGAAGCGATCAGTGTTAAGGTAACTGCCTCAACGGCAAACTGGCTGATAACTCGACTACTGGAGGCACCGATTGCTTTCAGAACACCAATCTCCCTTCGTCGCTCGCGGACGATCATAATCATCGTTAGCAAGATGATGACGGCGCCGGCAATGGTGGCCCCGATGACACTGGAGAGTGAGACACTTTTGACACTGTTAAGCGGAGCGAGCGTGTTGTTGGCCTGCGTCTGTGAGCTGACCACATCTGCAGAGGAGCCAAGCTGTTTTGAGATAGCGCTTGTCGCCGAGCTAAGATTGCTTAAGGAGTCTACCGTAGCCGTCGCGCTCGTCACGTCGCTACTCTGACCACTGAGTCGCTGTTCAGTCGGAAGTGAAAGAACAACAAAGTTATTGCCTGCCTGAGTGCTAGTAGTAAAGATACCGGCAACAGTGAGGGTTGTACTGTAGGCCGTGAAGGTTGAGCCAACTTTCAAGTTGTTCTTGCTGGCCATGGCTTGAGAGACCATTGCGTCATCGGTATTTGAACTCCCGTTGATGGCTGTACCACTCGTAATAGTGAGGGTCTGACCATTGACGTCTGTTGTATCGTTTGTGCCGACTACGCTGACCGGTGGCGAGAAGTTAGCGGGTATCCCGCTCTGGCCGAGACCGCCGGCAATGAAGAGTTTGAAGCCGCCGCCTGATCCAGTCGTTCCCGAGACGCCGTTGCCGCTGAAGTTAATCTTAATAGGTGACTTCAGGCTTGTCTGATTTGTGCTGTTCGACGAACCGCCAAATGGCGTGACCGGCTGACTGGACCCGACCGTTGTCAGGTGGTCAGTCAGTGATTCCTGAAGACTCGTTATGTGCGGTAACGTTTTGACCTTGCTCAATTGGCTGGTTGTCAGGGCATTGTTCACTGAACTAAACCCGCTGAAACCAGCCGGTGAGATAGAGATGGTGTTACCGATTGAACCTTCTATCGTTTTGATCTTGTTTGAGACTGCCTGGTGGGCAATCAACATCGTCAGGCTGAGACCGATACTGAGACCCAGAATGAGGACGATCGACGTGCTCCGAATGAGATTACGCGTAGTGTTGCGAATCCCGAAGGTAATCGTGTTCATAAACGAAAATTCCCCTTAACATTTATGTGATGTTGAGGGGAATTGTAGGCAGGCTTTCTGAAAGAAGACTGATACAGGAGGTTTAGATCGGCAACCTGTCTCGTCGCTCAAGACCGATTCGCTGGACGCCCAGCATGCCTAATACGTGATACGGGTTCCACAAAAGAGCGTTATGCGTGACTCTGTTCGGGTCGCCCCCAACCGTATCGAGCCGAACGCCTTCCGCTTGAGCATCGAGCGCATCTTGACCAGATGCCTGGAAGCCAAACTCGCTATTGTCAAACTTCAGGCAGACAGCTGGTAGATTCTGGCCATCCAGCCGCCTGATCCCATGCGCCATAGTCACGCTCCGTACACTTGAGAGACGGGCAATACGTGGCATGACACGAGCGTGGAAACTTGGATGTCGGAGGACCTCGCGCTGGGCTGCAGCGGACTGCTCACTCATAGCGGCTCGTACCCCAGACGGGGTAGAGCGTAACTTCATGATGCGTTTCTCATTGCTTGTGATCCTCATACCGCCGCGCACCAGCCGAGGAACGGACATAGGTTCGGCACCGTCAACCGTCATAAGGCCTTTCAGCTTGATCGTATGACCCAGCTGGGCTTCGTCGAGAGCCAGCATGGCAGCCGAGTGGCCGATAACGACGGCGCCTTTCGCCACTCTTCGAAGACGGTCCGGGTCTTGCAGCCCGTTTCTGAAGCTTATCGTCCTGACGTCATCTACTCGATAGAGACCGTCAATGGCCTCTGCAAGAAGCCCCATCGATTGCTCGGGGACCGAATAGCCACCGATCACTGCTACACATGGTTTGCCCATCGCCTGGTTGTCCTCTTAATATTGACCTACTTGACAAGGGCCCACCACTGTTTATTACCATAACTATTATACCACTTATAGTACTTATACGTCAATCGTATTACAGTGGTCAGCGCTCGTATAGACGCAAGGTCATGTCAACCGTTTCCGGCTCACAGCCGTCTTTGCAGTTGAAGAGAACATAATCTTCATTCGGAAAAGCCAGATTCTTCACAGCTACCCTGGGATGAACATAGAGTCCGGTCATCTTGTCGATATAGATACCGGTTCGCTCCTGCGCCTTCAAGGCATGGTAGTAGATAGCCGCCTCGTCTGGATCCTCCACAAAGAGAACCTGCGACTGTAAGTGAGCAGCCTGCTTGGCGGTAGCCAGGTAGCTGTAGATGTAGCTAAGATGATTGAGTTCGCTTAGGGGCAGCGTGTCGTCTTCGCCGATCAGATCGTACCAGAGGCCATTGTACTCTCTAGCTCGGATACAGAGACGTCGTGCCAGTTCCTCGGGCTTTGGGCCAAAGACGTCGAACGTATCGAGCCAGTTGAGCGGAGACTTGGCTACAATCCGGACGTTTTTCCGACTCATCTTACCAGTGATGAGAGCTTCCACCAGTCTGCCGCGTTGTCGAACGGCCTCCCTATACTGTTCGAAAATCTCCCGGGTCATTTTGCCAGCGCAGTAGAGACTGAGACCGTAGATTTCATACTCTGGTACGGGGACATGGACGTGGACAGTTATCTCGGCTTTTTCAAGTTGGCTCGCTAAATCTTCAACAAACATACTCAGGCGAGCAACGGCTTCTGCCTCGTAGACGTGCTGACGTGTGTCAACTGAGATGGTCTCGATAGGCTCCTTAAGATTACGTATAGCGTGGGGATCTGTTAGCGAGTAAGTCCGGCTTTCGGCATGGCCGACGATCGCTTCCGACCCGAACAGACAGCTCCCTGTGATGATGTCCGTTTGGCGACCCGGCTGCAGAGTAGTTCCTTTTGTCTCACCACAACCGACCAGATACACAGTCCGATCGATAATAAGCTCGTTAAAGACAAGGCCGCTCTGAGAGTGAACGATAGCCTTCTCGCCTAGACGACAGCGTGGTAACTTTTCGAAGATGGTCGTGAGTTTGTGTCTCAATCTGACCACATCGGGGTCTGTGGCTGGCGCTTCTTTGATAGTCCCACCAGCAAACATTGCCGAACCTTCTCTCAGCGCCTCATCAAGTGATACGATAGGCACTTCCCTCACCCGATTGTCTGTCATGGACTCTAGTATACCTTTCTCTAGGTCCTGAAGACGATGTCAGCCAAGTCACCACGAAACTGGTTGATCGGGCCCCTGTCGTAGAGACCCCGGCGCTTGGGGTAGAGGTAGCTGGCCATGACAACGATAGCCTGCTTCTTCTCGGGATCCATAACCACGCTACAGCCAGTAAAGCCGCCCTTGCCGAAGAGCCGATCACGGAATCTACCCATATACGGCCTGCCAATCTCCCAACCGAGACCAGTTGATTCGCCAAGTTCAGCAACCTGATTGGTGCGTAGCTGGCCGATAATATCTGGGCTGAGATATCTGTGACCCTCATATTCACCGCCGTTAACCATCATTTGAGCAAAAGTCAGTAAGTCGCCAGCCGTAGAGAAAAGACCGGCCACGCCAGTTGGCTGTCCGTTTTCTAGAAAGACACGGGCGGCCTCGTCGGTAGATTTTCCTTGCACAAAGCCGTCTTCATCCATCTCGCTCGGGACAATCTCACTTAGCTTGAACTGCTCGGGAGTGAAGGTTGTTCGTGTCATGCCAAGTGGGCCGAAGAACAGTTCCTCGGCAATTTCGTTCAGACGTTTCTGAAATATCTTTTCTGCCACCATCCCTAGCAAGATGGCGGGTGCATTGGTGTACCAGTACTCACCTCCAGGACGGGACTTCAAGCCACTATGCAGTAGCGCGCGCCGAAGCTCCTTTATGCCTCTCTCGGCGTAGGTGCTCAGACCCGCCTCTTTTAAGTCGAGAATGGCCGTATAGGTCAATAAATGGTAGATCGTTACTTCGTCACTATACTGGCCGTCGAAATCCGGTAAAAATTCTCTCACTCTGTCGTTGAAACCAAGGCGTTTCTGGTCGATAAGCCAGAGGATTATCGAGCTTGTTGGGATCGATTTGGTGATGGAGGCAACGTCATAGAGCAAATCGGCACGGACTTCGGGCGAGCCCACTTCGTAGGTATTCCTTCCAAAAGCCATGACGTGTTGCTGTCCGTCAGGTAGGGCGTAACCAATAACCGCATTCGGAGTCACGCGCTCGTGGATAGCCTTCTTAACACGCTCTTCTATCTCATGATCCATGAGGTAATTGTAGCAGAGAGATCATCGCCCCTAACACTGTCCCTCCAGACACCCGATGGCTCTTCTTTCACGCTTATGCTATAACAGTAGGTATTAAATGTGGGAATAAAAATGCAAAAACAAAATAAAGATACCGAAGCCGGCAATCATCTGGAGATACTCCTGGTAGTCATAGCTTTCTTGGCTATCTTTGGTTTTGCAGGTTGGCGGGTTTACACGGCTCGACATAAAAACACACCGAGTGCTTCTTCGTCATCGTCTGTGGCCACCAAAACGGCAACTTCGACCAACCCTAACGCTGCGCCCCTTTCGAGCGGTAACAGCTACTCCGACCTCCAAGGTGATATGTCGAACATATCAAACAGCCTCAACCAGGACAGTACTAACATCAACAACAGTACCGGGGCGGTCAATGATCATCAACTAAATGTCAGCGACTAGGGGTTGGCTATGAGATATATGCTTCACGGACTCAAGGAACTCGCCATCGCTGCCGTCGTAGCCTCCAGTCTCTTGGCGATAGGACTCTACGTCGGTAGACCAATACACGTCGCTCTCGCCGCCGATACGACCAACTCGTCCTCCCACACGGGCAGGACGAATAGTGGAAGCTCAGGTGCCGCTACTACGTCCGAGAATATCCCGCCGACCAACAGCCAATCAGTCAACGCCGCAAGCGCTAAGGCGACTGCCGAAGCGGCAGCTCAGGCCGCTCAGCAAGCCAAACAGGCTGAACAACAGGCGGCCCTACAGGCTAAGCAGGCCGCTCAGACTGCCAAAGAGCAGCAACAACTGACGACTCTTCAATCGAAGGCGAACGATGAGATACAGAGACGGCTCGGTAACCTCAACACCCTCTATAATGTCATCTCCCTGGACGTTAAGATGACTAGCTCCGATAAGTCCAGCTTGAATAGTGAGGTCAACGGCACTATCAGCGGGCTGAAGAGCCTACAGACCACTATCGACCAGGCGACCACCCTTCAAGCAGCCTTAACGGCCGCCCAAGGAATTACCACTGAATATCGGGTCTATCTTCTGGTCACACCTCAGATATATATCATCCGGGCGGCAGACGACCAGCAGGTAATAGAAAGTAAGCTGACGACTATCGCCCAGAAGATCCAATCGCATATTAGCGGACTGAGTAACGCCGCCAGTTTCGCATCAACCCTCAGTAATATGAATAGCGAGATAAGCGCTGCACAGTCAATCTCAGTAGCGGTAGATAACGCCGTTATCCCGCTGAACGCTCAGAGCTACGATGCCAACAACTCCGTTCTCGGCGGCTACGTCGGGCAACTTGAGACGGCCCGGGCCGATCTGCTGAAAGCACAGTCTGATGCTCTTTCGATTATCAACCAGCTTAAACCATCTGGATCCGGCTCAGGCACAAGTCCGTCCCCTACCCCATCAACCCCCACGAATTCCTCTTCGTAAGCTAGTAACCGAGAGCCCTGCCGACCTTAACGCCGACCCAAATGCCGGCGATTGTACCGATTGAACCCCAGACTAGCGAAGCCATCCCGAAAGCGCTAGCGTGAAAGAACAGAACCGGAATGTAACCAGCTAGTAAACCTACGACGGTCGCCGTGATATAGATTGACCATTTCACGATCAGCTGCCACCAACGGTGTTACATGAGGGCGCAGTCGAGACGGTGCCATTATCGATCCCGTTCATCCAGCTAATACTGTTGGTAAAGCTGGAATGCATGATGGTGTAGTGGTTGTTTTGAGGGTAGAGAGTGAGAGTGACCGGGCCCTTGCTGGCGGCACAGATGCCTGGCAGGGCGTCTTTCGCCTGAGATGCTAAGACGACGTTGTCCGTCTCTCCTTGCTCGATAAGTTTCGGTGTTGCCGTTGGTTCATCGCCGGTGACGTTCTGGGCCATATCGTCTTGGAGTGAACCGTAGCGACTGCTGGGCAAGGTGCCGCTTCGTAGATCGCTTATGAATTGCGGCGTATAGACTGCCGCGGGGTTAGTCCCCCAGAATGAGATGGCCGTTCCAACGCAATTGCCAAGAACGTTGGCGTCTAAGTTCGACGACCACTTTGGCAACAGGATATTGCTGATGTTGTAGTTGGTATGGTAGTAGTCGCTGTAGCTGACGAGAACGTAGGGTCCGAACCAGTCGAGGGTCGAACCACTCAAGATCCCTTGCAGGGTTTGCTCCACATTAAGAACAGGCGCCCAGACAACAAGCCCAGATATCTTGATGCTCGGCGCGTAACTCGCAGCCAGCGTGTCGGCCCAGAAAGCCGAGTGTCCACCTTGTGAGTAGCCAGCCAGAAAGACCTGACTTGTGTTGAGATGGCCTACTGCCTGTGGCAGTTTCTCAAAGGCTTTGATGCTGTCAAGAACAGCACGTCCTTCAAGCACGCCGACCATATAGTGATGGATGCGAGACGGATCGCGCATGCCCTCATAGTCAGTGATGACCCCGGCAAAACCCTGTGAGGCATAGGCCATCATGACTGATTCATAGTTCCCCCAGTTGCTGATAGCGACATTTTCCAGACTGGCGGCACATTCGTCGCCGATACCTGTCGTGCCCGGTGCCATTCCGAGTATCGGGGCGGCTGTTGAGGTCTGGGGTATATAGGCCCTGGCGTAGACTACGATCGGCTTGTTCTGAGTATCCTGGCTGTAGTAGGTAAAGAGGACCTGGGTGACATTATGCGTACTAGCCGGAACGGTTTTACCGTAATCTTGAGAAGCAAGCGTCGTGACTGTTGAGGCCGGGTATGTCTGGGTGGAGATGATCTGATCGATAGTACCCGGCGTTGGCGGGATGATAGGTTTATTTGTCGTTGGAGACGTCGTCTTGCGTTTCGTCTGAACCGCTACCGTTTTCGCTGCTTTGGATTCGTGACTGATGTGGTAAATGATGATCCCTGCAGCAAAGATCAGCGCCACAAAACCAGCGAGAAAGGCAAAGCGGACCCGCTTCTTATGAAGCTCTTTTTTGGCGTGCGCCCTTTCTTTTGCCGTCTTTCGGCCTCGAGGCGTCGCTGGTTTTTTGCTCTGGGGCATGATCATGATAATTATATGTCATTTCATGTAATGTCACACCATGTATCTCCTGTGTGCCACTGTACTCAAAGCCTAGTTTTTTATAGTACTTATCGAAGTTGTAGGTCACTAAGTCAATCTCCGTCGCGCCCAGCTTACGGAGCGTTTCTTTGGCCTGCTCAACCAATTTCACGCCGATCTTGTCGCCGCGAGCCGTCGGGTCGACGTAGAGCCAATAGATGTAGCCACGCCCGTCAGGCAGCATACCGGCAATTACATAGCCGACCAGTTGCTGTGACTGCTTGGCCAGATAGATAACCCGCTCTTTGCGCAGATAGGCTGTCAGTAAGTGCCGGTGCCGATTCTGTCTGGCTATCAGGTGGCGGTACTCATACGGAAAGTAATGAAAGTCTGTCTCTAGAGCATGCAGGAAGAGACGCCTCAACGAAGCAACCTCACTCGGCCGTAACGGCGTAATGACGACATTAAGAGCTTTTTTGCGACGAGAGCGGAACACGTTCACGATGAATACTATAATGCCTGCTTGGCAATATCACGTCAAAACTAAATGACGTACTGATGCATCAGTAGTAGCAGGTGATGGTAGTGGCTGACGCAGTACCAACCGTCGAGCAGGAGCAGGGCTGGAAAGATGATGAATAGTTCGACGAAGTGCCCAGTTGTGATACGAAGGGCTTTTTCTGGGGGAAGACCGAACTTAGTTGTTATCGGTAGTAACCACGGTACTCCTTCTTTAGTAAAGGAGTCCATGATAAGATGCGACACCATGCCGATCATGAATGCCCACCAGACAATCATGGTGTCGACGCTGTGCATGATAGGGCTTAAGAATTTGAGTAGCGTGAAGGCCAGAAATCCGAACAGAGCCAAGCCAAGAATCGAGTGGGTTAGAAACCGGTGACCGCCCATCAGTGCGTCAGTAAACTTCCCGAGTGGGTGCCCAATAGGCAGGTTCTTCCAAAGAGGTGCTGTCGGCTGATCAATATCAGGCGTTATCCCGCCAATCTGATTCGCAAAGACAGCCACTAGAACAGTCGAGAGAGTGATCGTATGCGGATGCAGGGCAAAGGCGACTGCACCGAGAGCAGTAATCGCTGCCAGATCATGCGTCCGACCCGTCATTACTGGGTGCCAGGGTGCTGAGCCTGGTAGGTGTCGATAGCTTGGACAACCTTACCAGTGCTCTTGAGGTTCTCCCAGAACAGGACTTGGTCGCGAGCGATGTACATGGCGTCTTCAGGTGCGTGAAGTTCGTTACCTAGCTTGGTAAGTGAGATCTTAGAATTGCTGCTGGTACCACCCTGCGGCTGGACGCTCTGCTGGACCTGTAGATAGTAGATGTCGGTCATCTTGACGTAGGTGTTATTAGTGTCAGTCAGCTTGCCAAAGTAAACCTGACCGTTCGTCAAGAAGATGGCTTGAAACTCTCCAGTGTTGATACCGGATGCCGGGTTAGCATTCTTCCACCACATAAAACCTGCGACCAGGACGACAACCACGATAACAACAGCAACGACGAGCTGAGTAGTATTCTTTTTAGCAGACGCTCTCTCCATATACCCCGTACCTCTCTGTGAGACTTAACTTACCAATAAAGTGTAGTAGAAGTGGGTCGATAGCACAAGCACGCAGACTGTGCGGATTGCCACATTTTAACAGTTATAACTACGTTATAATCATAGACATTATAAACGGTGGGCCACGAGTAGAGGGATGACGCTGGTATCAGTTAGAGTTCGGCTAAGGACCTGGTGCGCACTGGTCCCTGTTTCTGCGTACCTGCTTATGGTTGCCCTTGCTCCGGCCTGCGAGGCGATAGTGTATGCCCAAAATGCCGCTATTTCCCAAGGCTACCAAACTAGTGATACGAATGTAGTTCCCGATGCACTTGTCAGCCTGACCAGCCAGGATACAGTTGGTCTGACAACCATCAACAACGTCGAAGAGATGGTCGGGGTGGTTGGCAATAAACCATTAGTAGAGCTCTCTAACTCGACTTCCTCGTCTCAGGTCCAGGTAGTCACCGACGGAACTGCTCCGACCCTTGTCAGCGATATCAATGGGCCAATCAAGACAGGTGATAAGATTACCGCCTCACCCATAGACGGCGTAGGTATGAGGGCTTCGACAGACGGGCAGATCGTCGGTACTGCCCAGGCCAACCTAATGAGTGCCTCTCTCCACAGCGAAACGGTCAAGGACACTGCCGGTCGTGCTGAGACCGTCCATGTGGGAGTCATACCGGTCCAGATTGCCGTCGCCTACTTCACCGTGCCACAACCACTCAAAAAGGCCATTCTACCCATAGAGCTCCAGAACCTGGCAGATGGTCTTGTCGGTAAGAGCGTGTCAGCCACCAGAGCCCTACTTGCATTCATCGTTCTCGGCCTCGGGTTCATCAGCGTCGGCTTGCTGATCTACGCCTCGATACGCTCAAGTATCATTTCGATCGGCCGTAATCCGCTTTCGCATGGTGCTATTAATCACAGCCTCGTTGAGATTGGTAGCATCGCGCTCGGTATTTTACTAGTTATGGTTATTACGATATATTTAATCCTGACAACCTAGGTGGGCAGCGTGGACACAACACAAATCATACTTATCGCAGGAATTCTGGTCATGGCTGGCACCAATACCGTCAGTCTTATCTGGGGTTTCTACGCCAATGAGAAGGCGCACGGTAAGCCGACACCGAAGGTATATAACGTTAACGTCGACGGCGCCAAGGTCTTTCCCGAACTGGACATGGCTAAGGTTGAAGAGGCGGCCCGTCAACAGCTGCTGCAGGTCATCGGCGAATCTTCGTCTTCCCTGCAAAGCTCAGTCAGCAAAACGGTAACCAACCTAAGCAGCCGGATTAACGAAGTTGCCGAAAAGTCACTCGAAGAAGAGACTCAGAAATATCAAGTCAGCCTTCAAGGGCTGCGTGAGTCAAGCATCGCAGAGTTTAATAAACTACAGGCGGAGATCAACGCCCAGAGAAGCAAGCTGCTAGAGGAGCTGACTCGCGAAGTCAGTGAAGCCCAAAAGAAGCAGTCGGAGGCCTTCGCCAAAGAACTCGATGCCCGGCTCAACGACGTGGTATCCAGTTACCTGACTGAGACGCTCGGCAACAACGTCGACCTTGGCGCTCAGACTACGTATATCTTCGACGCTCTCGAAGCTCACAAGGACCAGATCAAACAGGACCTTCAGTTGTGAACGTCAGGCTGCCAGTCGAACTCTACTCTCCCGATCAACTCGGGATTATTATGCTTGAGCTGAGAACGACGATCGACACCCAGCGTGATGCGGCCGTTAAAGCAAAGGTGACCAATCAGGCAGCGACTGGACCGAAGCCGCACCTTTCAGGATTGCTAACCAATACTCTCATCGAGAGCAAGATAGAAACCACAGACATGGCCTCTTTAGAAGAGATGGCCACACAGCTCCGTACCATTAGGGATAAGGCGCCCGTTGCCCATATCATCCTGACTGCCAGCCCGACACCCGCTCTTAAAGCACAGCTCGTCAGATGGTTTAGGACCCAAATAAACCCGTATACCCTTCTGAGTTTTGCGACTCGAGAAGACATCGGTGGTGGTCTAATTCTACGAGCCGGCTCACATATCTACGATCTCTCATTTCGCACACAGTTAAAGACAAATAAGACCAGAATCGCTGAGATATATCACGGTGTACAACGATAACCTGTTCCAGCAACTAGTCACAGCCAACTACCCCACGGGCGAGGTCATCGGGAGTGACCGCTTCCTCGTAACCGTCAAAGGACTCGATGGTGTCGGTGTCGGGGCGCTCGTCGTCTTCGAATCCGGCCAACGGGGCATGGTTAGAGAGCTTACAGATGAGACCGTTCTTATCCTGAACCTGCAGGGCGAGGAGACCAAGCTTGGTAGCTTAGTGGTTCTCCAGGACCACAGCATGAAGGCCGATGTTGGGGAAGCACTCATCGGCCGGATCGTTACTCCACTTGGCGAACCTCTCGACGGCAAGGGGCCGATTCGGTACGAAGCTCAGTGGCCAGTCTATAACGAAGCACCCGGGCTGATAGAGCGGGAGCTACTCAAAGATCAACTCAGTAGCGGAGTGACGATCGTCGACTTTCTCTTTCCTATCGTTTTGGGGCAGCGTATCGCCATCCTCGGTGACGCTAAGTCCGGTAAGACGTCATTCCTGCTGCAGCTCGGCATGAACCAGACCGGCACCGACCGAATCGTCGTCTATGTTTTAATCGGCAAGCGGCGAGTCGAGATCGGCCAGACCATCGCCACTCTTCGAGAAACAGGGGCAATGGCCAACAGCATCTTAATCATCGCCGACATGTTTGACTCACTGGCCCAGTCGTATCTCGCCCCATACATCGGCTGTGCCATCGCCGAATACTTATGGGCCAAGAAAGGTAAGGACGTCGTCGTAATTTACGACGACCTAACTAGTCACGCTAAGGTCTACCGCGAAGTTTCACTACTAACCAACGTCAGTCCGGGCCGTGACTCATACCCCGGCGACATGTTCTACGCGCACTCATCGTTGCTCGAACGGGCAGGCAAGTTGAAGAGCAACTCGAAAACGTTGACCGCCCTGCCAGTCGTCATCACACCTGGCGATGACATCACCGCCTTTCTGCCAACCAGTATTATGTCCATGACGGATGGCCAGATCATCTTCGATCTCCAGACATTTCGTCAAAATATCAGGCCAGCCGTCAATGTTGGTCTCTCGGTCTCACGTGTTGGGGGCCGGGCCCTTAACAACCGTCAAAAACTGCTCTCGGCAACTGTCACCAAACGACTGGCTGAATATCGACAGGCTCGTGAGTTTGCTCACTTCACTACCGATATCACACCTGAGTCTAAGCACGCCCTACAGCTTGGCATGCTGATCTACGAAGTCTTCCGACAAGGCCCGCGCGAACTTCACCTACCGCTTGTGCAGGAGCTCATGCTGGAGACGGTTATCGCTAGCGGTGGAACGTCTGCCCTGAATGTCAGTGACCTTAAGAAAAAGGCCAAGGAAGTCGCGCCAAAGATTAAAAATGCTGTCGACATCGACCTGGCTGTCCAGCAGTTACTCCAGACGACCCGTATTGGAGGCACCTTATGAGGCGATCCTTGGCTGTCCAGCAGGATATGCAGCAGACCGATACTGTCGAGTCGCTAACCGAAGTCTTTGAAGGTATTGCGAGCATCCATATCTCTAAAATCCGCAACCGGGTGGTCGCCAGTAAATCGTTCTTTGCCGAACTCTGGACGACCTACCAGGGTCTTAGAGTCGATCCTCGTGATCGACTAGCACGTACTCGGGCCATCCAGAAAGATCGTGACGTCATCGTTGCCGTCACCGGTGAGGGAAGCCGTCTGAGCGGATCAACCGACGAGAAGATTCTGGAGCAAGTGTTAACAGCATACCAAGGTACCCATAAGACAGACCTCGTCACCATTGGCAGCCACGGCTTTAGTTACCTAAACCGCAGAGGGATCCGAGTAGCTCACGCCTTCTCCCTGCCAATCAGCGACTTTAACTTCAGCGTCAACGACATGATCAAGGTTCTCAACGAATATCGACGTATCACCGTCTTTTATCAAACGTACGAATCGCTCAGGTCCCAGAAGATCGCCTCCATCAGCCTAACTTCCGCCGTGCGCAGCCTCGGTGAGGATGTCACAAATGCCACCGACGTCGTCTCCAGTCACGACTACATCTTCGAGCCAAACATAACCGAGATTGCGGACTACATGGAGTCAGTCATGATGGGCGTGGCCTTAATCCAGATCATCATGGAAGCCAAATTGGCCCAGTATGCCAGTCGCTTCAACGCTATGAGCAATGCCAAGCAGCAGGCCAAGGACCTTTTTGGTGAGTACCGAAGAGAGTTTAATCACGCTAAGCGAGCCGAGAGCGACGAACGGATCAAAGAAGTTATGAAGGTAGTACACCATGGACATAGTAGGACAGATTAAGTCCATCCGCGGCCTAATATGCGAAGTCGACATCGTCGGCGATCGCCCTGCGCCTAACGATTTGGTGGCCCTTGCCGACAATCCGAAAATTGTCCTGGAGGTTACTTCATATCCAACACCGTATGTGATGTTATGCGTCAATCTAACAGGGAGTTCAGAGGTCCGGCGTGGCGCCAATATCGTAGCCACCGGTGAGCCCGTCTCCGTCCCCATCGGTCCAGAAGTAGTCGGTCGAGTCCTGAACGCTACTGGTGAGCCAATCGACGGCAAAGGTCCAGTCAAAAGCAAGTCCAGGAAACCGGTTCGGGAACAGACGTCCGTCCATAACGGCTTCGTTGGCAAACCAGAGCTGCTCGAAACCGGTATCAAGATCATCGACTTTCTGACCCCGTTCATCAAGGGACGCAAGATAGGTATTATCGGCGGCGCCGGTGTTGGCAAGACCGTCCTGACCATGGAGCTTATTCACAACATTGCCAAAGATGACTCTAAGCTGGCCATGTTTATCGGCATTGGGGAACGTATCCGTGAGGGCCACGAGCTCTATCATACCTTGACCGAACGGGGAGTCATGGACAAGACAGTCATGCTGATGGGCCAGATGAACGAGACACCCGCCATGCGTACGCTAGTTGGGCTATCCGGAGCCACGGTGGCCGAGTACTTCAGGGATACTGAGAAGCGAGACGTTCTTGTCTTCGTAGATAACATCTACCGCTTCGTCCAGGCTGGCAACGAACTGGCGACCAGTCTTGGCATGATGCCGAGCGAGGGCGGTTATCAAGCGACACTCTTCTCTGACCTGCGACGACTTGAAGACCGTCTCAGTTCCAGCCGCGATGGCTCGATTACCTCAGTCCAAGCAATCTATATTCCCGCAGACGATCTGAGTGACCCGGCGGTCCAAGAGATCTCCCAACAGCTCGACTCAACAGTCGTTCTCTCCAGGAGCGTTGCCGAGAGTGGTATTCGTCCGGCCGTTGACATCACGCGAACCACCTCATCGCTACTTTCACCCGAGATCGTCGGAGACCGTCATTACCTCTTAGCAACCCAGGTCCAGACCATCATGCAGAAGTATGACTCGCTTAAGAACATCATCGCCATTATCGGTCAGAGTGAACTTTCTCCCGATGAGCGTCGCGACTACGAAAAAGCCCAGAAGCTGATCAACTTCTTTTCGCAGTCGTTTTCGGTCGCCGAAGAGCTGACAGGCACTAAGGGCGAGTACTTCACCCGCGAAGAGACGCTCAAGGGAATCGAGGAGATCCTGATATGAGCAGAGTTGCCCTTAGTGGTGAACCGAAGCTGCATGTCAAGATCCTCTCCCCTACCCAGGTCTACTACAACAGCCTGGCTCTCTCCGTCTCGGCTCGGAATAAAGTTGGGCCGTTCGACATCCTTGACGGACACGCCAACTTCTTCTCTATCCTGACAAAGGGCGATGTGTCGGTTAACATCGGTATGGGCTCTAAGATACTGACCTTCCCAATCTCTGGTGGCATCATGAAAGTGACCCAGAACAAGGTGACGCTCTTCGTCGATATCGACTCGGGTTACTTAGCCGCGACTGAAGCCAAATCAGCCAAAGCCTAACACTCAGTCTTTCCACAACTTTTCCACAGTTTGACCGCCTCTGTGTGACTCGGGGTTTTATTACAGGCATAAGCGTTGTATACTTTTGATGAGGTTTTAGAGAGACTAAAACAAAAATTTTTACAGAGGTGGAAGAGCGATCGCAATCGTCGAGCGCTCCCGCGGGAGCAAGCCCAGGCGTACAACCAGTTAGTACGCTTGATAATCAAGCTGCCCAAAATCCGGCAGTTGTTACTCAGACTGAACCGCAGCAGACCCCCGGTTTTGCTCCGACACCTGCTCCCGCAATTCAAGAGTCACCATCGCTATCTTTCTCGCAGAAGATGACCAGCTATTTTGGTGGTTTCCCCTACAAGATGGTCGGTCTTGGCTTGCTGGTCACAGCCATCTTGGTCGGAAGCGCATTGATCGCCGGCCATATCAGTACCGGACGCAATACCAATAACCACATCAATAACTCGGTAGGTAGTTCAAACAGCGCAAAGGGCAGCTTCAACGCCATGGAACTCCCCCTCGGCCAACTGGCTAATGGCAGTCAGCTTAATATCCAAAGCTCTCACAACTTAGTCATCAACGGTCAGCTTGATGTCAACAACTCCCTGGTTCTTTCCCCGAATGGCCAACCGACTAACGCAGTAGCCGGCCAGCTCTACTTTGACCAGAAGACTGACGAGCTCAGCTACTTCAACGGCAGTCAGTTTGTAAACCTGCTTGGCAGTTCTCAATCAAACTCAGCCCTCAACGGCTCGAGGGGCATTATCAACCTTGGCAACGGCCTGACTTCTTCGGGCGGCCAAATCTTTAACAGCGGCGTTCTCTCTTTGCAGGGTCAGGCGGGACAGATAAACCTAGGCAGCGGGTTAGCGATGAACGGCTCCACTTTGAGCGTCACCCAGTCCGGCAACGTATCGACTGGTGGTGCCGGCGGAGCAGCTGGCAGCCTAGCCGTATTCACGGGCGGTCAGACACTCGGTAACTCACTGATCAGTCAGACCGGTGCGACGGTTACCGTCAACGGCGGCTTGAACGTCACTGGAAATGTTAATCTGACAAACCCACTAGGTGTTGTACAAGGTGGCACCGGCGTTAGCAGTCTAGCTAGTGACGACCTCGTTGTCGGAGGCGGGACTGGGGCCCTCTCTACCATAGCCGCCAGCTCAGCGGGCCAATGTCTGCTCTCAACAAACGGAGCCCCACAATGGGTCAACTGTCCGGGTGGTACATTTAGCAGCCTCGACGGGCTGGCCGGTAACCTGACCCTAGCCGACTCAACCGGCAGCGGCAGCACAGTAACGATCGATACAGCCAGCAACACCCAGGAAGGTATAGCCTCATTCAACAATACCAACCTTATCGTCACGACCGGCCAAGTCGATACCGTCCAGGACATTAACCCCGGTTCAACCCCCACATTTGCCGGGCTGAATACGAACCAGATCTCACCCTCTAGCACAACCTTAACCGTCGGCGCAGCTGGCAAGACGACGACATTGCAGGGTGGCTTGACGACTATGTCCCAGACCAACAGCGGCTTTACGACATCACTTGGTTTCCAGACACCAACGGCAAACGTCACCTATCTACTCCAGACAACTGCCGCTGGGACGTATAACGTTTGTACGACTGCGGGCAACTGTACTGGTATTGGTGGTGGAGTAACAACTGCGGGCGGAACGATTAATACCATCCCGAAGTTCACGGCTGCTCAAGGTATCGGCAACTCGGAACTAAGCGACAGCGGTACAGTCGTGACAGATACTGGCGGGCTGACTGTCCAAGGAACCGTAACGCTAACCAACGCCTTGAGTGTCGGCAACGGCGGGACTGGCGCAAACAGTGCCAATGTCGCTCGTAGTAACTTGGGTGCAGCTGCAAGCGGCTCCAACTCTGACATCACCTCACTTTCTGGACTCACTACCGCACTAAGTGTCCTCCAGGGTGGAACTGGAACAACCTCATTGACAGCCAATGGAGTGCTCCTGGGTAACGGCACTGGAGCAATATCCTCGCTCGTCGCTGGGTCTAGTAACGACTGCCTCGTCTCCACTTCAGGTGCGCCGGTCTGGACAACCTGTCCAGATACCGGCGTCAGTCTCCTCGACGGCTTGGCAGGCTCTCTGACAATCGCCAACTCAACTGGCAGCGGCAGCACAGTTACCATTCAGAATGCTTCAACCAGTCAACTTGGTCTGGCTGAGTTCAATTCGACCAACTTTACGGTTAGTTCTGGCATCGCCAATACTGTTCAAAACATTAACACGGCTGCCACACCGACTTTCGCAACTCTGAACTTAACTTCCAGCCAGGTTTCAAACGCCATGTTGCTGGTTAACAACACGAATACCGGCACGACTGGAAACCTGCTAGATCTTCAGTTGAATGGAAGTAGCAAACTACATGTCGACGCAAGTGGTAATATCACCCTCAACGGGACGGTTAACGGTCAGACCATTTCAAGTGCGGCCAGCTTAACAGGAAGCTTGGCGGTGGCTGGTGCAGCAAACCTAAACGGCGGCGCGACGGTGACCGGCACACTTACGGCCAACACCATCACGCCGACCGCGCCGATGACCATCGGATCAAGTAGCCAAACGCTGACCATCCAAGGCAACGGGTCAACGGAGCTCACGGCGACAAACGGCAGCTCGACAACCACTCTCGGTTTCCAGACACCAACGGCAAACGTCACCTATCTACTCCAGACAGCGGCTGCAGGTACTTACAATATCTGTACCACGGTTGGCAACTGTTCAGGTGTTGGCGGCGGGGTGACGACATCGGGCGGAACGACCGGCGATTTAGCCGTCTTCACCGGTTCGCAGGTAATCGGCAACTCACTCATAAGCGAGTCAGGTGGAACAGTTACTGTTAACGGTAATATCAACCTCACAACTGGCAACCAGTTCCAGATAAATGGCTCACAGATTGCTAGTTCAAATCTTTCTGACTCGTCAAATCTGGCTAAGCTAAACGCCACTCAGACCTTCACGGGAGGGAGCAATGTCTTCGCGAACAACAGCAACTCCTCGAGCGAATTCGTGATTCAGAACGCTTCAAACTTCAACCTGCTAAACGTTAACAGCAGTACGGGAGTTATTACGGTTGGCAACGTCACCGCGACTTCTGGCCAAGGTGTTGCTGGGGCCATTGCCTTCGCAGACGGCACCAACGATAACTTTGGTCTAACTGTTGAGTCCACCACTTTAACGGCAAATCAAACTATCAGTTTCCCCAACCTAACTGGAACGGTCTGTTTGGAAAACTCAACAGCTTGTGGCTTTGCAACGAGTAGCGGTTCTGGCAATTATGTCAACAACACGACGAGTACCCAAGCGGCTAACTTTGACGTCCAGGCGGCACTTAGCGGAACCGTGGCTGGAACCCTCGAGGCTAACGCTTCGGGGACTGGCGATATTCTGGATCTGGAAAACGGCAGTGGGGCAAAAGTAGCAACGTTTGGAAGTTCGGGTAGCGCATTCTTCCAAGCATCATCAGACGCCACGAACGCCTTCAATATCGAATATGCTGGCGGGTCGAGCGACTCCAATAACGTCTTCAACGTCGATACCATTGATAACTACACCAACAGCGCTGGTGCGCTCAACATTGTAGGTGGTGAGACAGTTAACAGCCTAACCTCCACATATGTCAACGAGCCTATGGTCGTTGCGCCAAAAGGTAAGCTACTTAACCAAGCGACATACAGTAGCGGGGGCCAGTATGTTCAACTTAACCCAGCCACCAACAATACGTGGGGTGCTTTGCAATACGACTCGACCAATCCAGGTTCTTACTTTACGGCGACTTGGCAGATGTTTACCGGCGGTGGGACCGGCGCAGACTCGCAGTACTTCTACTGGGGGGGCACGACGACACCGATCAACGAGACGAGTGCAACCGGCGGCTACATGGTCAGCTGGGATGAACACACGAATACGATCAGCCTGCTTTATAATGGCACCTCGCTTGATAGTGCCAGCCAGACGGGTATGAACAACTCAACATGGACGAACGTCCAAGTCACCGAAGCTGGCGACGTTATTACAGTCTACTGGAACGGCACTCAGGAGTTCTCATACACTGATTCTAATAGAGGGCTTGGTGGCTCGATTATGGGTTGGGGTGCACGAAGTGGAGCTCTCAACAACAACCACCGCGTTCGTAACCTTCTCGTAACCGATAATATCCCCACACCCTCGATCACCCAGCACGGTGCAACAGGCTCAACTACCTATGCGTACGAGATTACCGTTCAAACCAGTATGGGAGGTCAGAGCGCACCCTCAACGGCGACGCAGGTAACCAGCGGCCCAGGCACACTGACAGGCACTAACTACAACACCGTCTCCTGGCCGGCAGTACCTGGCGCTACTAGCTACAACGTCTATCGTACGGTCGGCGGGACTACCACTGGCCTCATCGGCAATACGACGAGTCTGTCACTTAACGATACTGGTTTAACTGGGACAAATAGCGTTCCAACGACCGATACATCCGGATCACTGACTCTTAATGGCGGGCCTTTGGTAGTTGAGAACACATCCGGTCTTACCGACCTAGCCGTCAATAACGGTACGGGCGCCCTGTCTCTTGGTAACGTCACCAGCGCCACGGGCGACGGGGTGGCTGGCAGTGTCATCTTCGCTGACGGCACCGCTGATGGATTTGGAATGACCGTAGATACGGCGACCTTAACGGCCAATCAGACGATTGCGTTCCCGAATGCAAGTGGCACGGTTTGTTTGGATAACTCAGTTTCGTGTGGATTCGCTGCAAGCAGTGGATCGGGCAGCTATATTCAGAACGGGACAGGTACTCAAAGTGCTAACTTCAATGTCCAAGCGGCCACAAGTGGCAGTATAGCCGGGGTCCTTGAAGCAAACTCCTCAGGCACCGGCGACATTCTGGATCTTGAGAACGGAAGCGGAGCAAAAGTGGCAACGTTTGGAAGCAGCGGTGCTACAACGTTTGAGAACAGCACTAACTCTGCCAATGCACTACTAGTTGAGAATGCCTCAGGATATAACCTGCTGAACGTCAACTCGAGTACTGGTGCCCTGACCCTAGGCAATATCACTTCCACATCCGGGCATGGGGTCCAAGGTGCGGTCGCGTTTGCCGATGGTACCAACGATAACTTTGGCATGACGATCGAAAGCCTGACTCTGACTAACAACCAGACCATCTCATTCCCCAACTTAAGCGGCACCGTCTGCCTAGAAGGATCGGCCGCTTGTGGCTTTGCTACCAGCAGTGGATCGGGCAGCTACGTAAACAACACCACTGCTACGCAAGCCGCCAACTTCAACGTCCAAGCTGCGACGAGCGGTAGTGTGGCCGGCGTACTTGAAGCCAATAACACTGGGACGGGAGACATCCTCGATTTGGAGAACGGAAGCGGTGCTAAAGTTGGGACAATTGCCTACGCAGGCGCAACGCTCTTCCAGAACTCTACCAACTCGGCTAATGCATTTGAGATTGAAAACGCAGCCGGATACAACTTGTTGAATATTAATAGCACCACCGGACTACTAAGTCTCGGCAACATTACGAGTACCTCGGGCCAAGGTGTTGCGGGTCAAATTTCCCTAGCTGACGGCACCAACGATAACTTTGGTCTAACTGTTGAGTCCACCACTTTAACGGCAAATCAAACTATCAGTTTCCCCAATCTGACAGGGACTGTCTGTCTGGAGAGTTCGTCGGCCTGCGGATTCGCTCCGTCAACAGGTTCAGGGAATTATATTCAGAATGGCACATCCACCCAAAGTGCCAACTTCAACGTCCAAGCTGCGACGAGCGGGAGTGTGGCGGGCGTGCTGGAGGCAAACAGCTCGGGTACCGGAGATATCTTAGATCTTGAAAACGGCAGTGGGGCGAAGGTGGCAACGTTTGGTTATAACGGGATTGTCACCCTCCAGAACTCGACCAACTCCACAAACGCTCTGCAGGTTGAGACTTCTGGTGGTTCACCGACGACGGTCTTTAACGTTGATACAACGAATGACAGAGTTGGCATCGGCACAAACTCGCCATCAGCGGTAGTAAGTATTAATAATGCAGGCTCTGCTTCGCAAGCAGACCTCAATATTAAAGCCGCTTCTGGACAGACTGGTGATTTGATCGATGTGCTTGACTCGAACGGCAACGTGCTCGCTCATACCGATAGTAATGGCAACTACACTGGGATAGGTACCATCACGACTCTCGGAGTTCTTCACTGGCCAACAGGCACCTCGGCAACTGCGACGAGTGGGAGCGGTCTAGCCAGTAGCACCAAATACTACTATGAGATCACTGCCACAAACGTTGACGGAGAAACAGAGGGATCTCCATCGTTTAACGCCACGACTGGAGCTGGCGTCAACGACCAGATCACACTGACTTGGAACGCTGACAACGGGGCGACCGGCTATAAGATTTACATGAATACGAGCAATAGCTTTACTTCTGGTTCACTGCTGCTGACTACAATTTCAGGAGGCAGCACTACGAGCTATATAGACTCAACGACTACGACAAGCGCCGGGACACCTCCGACATCTCCACCTGCAGTCAATGGGCTATGCGTAGAGAACTATTCAGGCAGTTGTTCATTCTACGTCAATCAGTATGGCAACTCAGATTCTGCTGCGGGCATGACAGTCAGTGGGCAGACCGGAAGTAACAATCAGGCATCGAACCTTCTCGTAGAAGAGAGCGGTAACATTGCCGGAGAAGTTGTTGAGGGCAGCAGCACCGTTGCTGCTATACAGATACAAGATGCTGGCAACGGAGACACTCTCAGCCAATTTGGTTCTAACGGCGCTTATACGACCTACGGCACCAACACCGGTCTTCTCGCCCTTGCCACACCCGCATTTACTACAGCTCCGACTGGTACCAGCTTTTACTATGTCATCACGGCTACAAACTCAACCGGTGAGACTGTCCAGAGTGCATCCCTCGGCATGTCTAACAACACAAGCGCCCTCGCGTGGTCAGTTGTCCCAGGGGCTACCGGCTACAAGATCTACCGCAACTCATCAAACAACTTTACATCAGGAGCGCGCCTACTAAAGACAATTACCAGCGGTCAAACTACAAGCTATACCGATACCGGATCCGCTACGACTACTGGTCTCCCACCCACAGCTCCGAATGGGACAACCCTGACCCTGCAGAGCTGGGGCGGACAGGTAAACCCTCTTCAGACATTTGAAAATAGTGCCGGTACAACAGTCGGTACAATTAGCGCAACCGGCACCGCACTCTTCGAAAACTCGACTAACTCAGCTAACGCTTTCGAGATTGAAAATTCATCAGGTTACAACATCCTAAACGTCAACACAAGCACCGGGGCTCTGACGGTCGGTAACATCACTTCTGCTTCGGGTCAAGGCGTCCAGGGCAGTATCATCCTCGCTGACGGGACTAACGACAACTTCGGTTTGACCCTTGATTCCAACACCCTAACTGCCAACCAAACCATTGCCTTCCCCAACTCATCAGGAACCGTCTGTCTAATCGGTGGAACAGCCTGTGGTTTCATTCTCAACCAGACGTCTCAGCAAGCCAGCAGTAACTTCAATATATCTGGCACAGGCATCGCAGGGGTTTTGGAAGCCAACACAAATGGTCAATCCCTCTACGTCGGAGACACCACTAACACATCGGTTAATATGAGCTTCAACGGTCGGGCTTTCTATGGGTATGACGGCCAACACGCTGTTGTCCAATCAGGTCCAGGACACGGTATTAACTTCGATGTAGGTAGCGGCACTTTTGGTAACGGCACAGTGGCCTCCATCAGCTCCACAGGTGCTGCGAACTTTGAGAATAACACCAACTCAGCAACAGCGTTCGTGGTAGAAAACTCGTCCGGCTATAACAACCTGGCCGTCAATACATCTACTGGAGCCCTAACCCTTGGGAACATTACTAGCACATCTGGTCAGGGGGTCCAAGGCTCGGCTATCCTCGCAGACGGCACTAACGACAACTTTGGCTTAACCTTACAGTCCACCACTTTAACGACCAACCAAACGATAACATTCCCCAACCTGACAGGCACCGTCTGTCTAGACAACTCGACTGCCTGTGGGTTCGCGACCAGCAGCGGATCGGGCAGTTACATCCAAAACGGAACGAGCACGCAGAGCGCCAACTTCAACGTACAGGCTGCGACAAGCGGTAGCGTGGCTGGCGTTCTTGAGGCAAATTCGGGTGGCACCGGGGATATTTTAGATCTGGAGAACGGAAGTGGAATCAAAGTGGCAACAGTTGGAAGCAGCGGTGCAACAAACTTCGAGAATAGTACAAACTCGACAAACGCTTTCGCAGTAGAGAATGCGTCAGGTGACAGCCTTCTAAACAGCGACACCACAGGCACCGGCAACCTTATCACTAACCCTGGCTTCGAAGGTGGAACGACTGGTTGGTCGGCTAAAGGAAGCGCCACCATTAGCCAGGTCAATACGCAGGCACTATTTGGGGCAGACTCTTTGAAGATCTCGACTACTGCCGCTGCTAACGATGGGGCCGAATACTCGGTTAACTTGGCCAGCTCAACGACGTATACCCTCTCCATGTACATCAAATCCGGTTCAGGCAACCCAACCACTCTCGAGCTGGGACGTTCAGAGAACGGCTCGACCAATACCACTTGTGCGACTAGCCAGGACGCGTTCTCCGGTCAATGGTACCAAGACAACTGTACCTTCACCACCGGAACGACGTCAGGTTCAACCTATATCTATATTGATCAGTCAGACGCTACTTCCCGCACCCTTTATATAGATAATGTTGACTTGGTGCAATCGGCGTCAGTCCCCGTATATGAAGAAGGTCATACTACCTTCGACAGCAATATCGATGTCAATGGCAGCTACAGCCAAGCCAGTACCACCAATGCCGCAGCGCTTATTACTGCAGAGTCGGGTGGTAACGGCTTGGTCGTTCTTGGCGCACCCAATGCCAACGTCACCCGTAACGCTTTTGACGTTGAGAATAACACCGATACTACTTCATACTTCCATGTAAGCGATACATTCGGTGATACAGTCGTTAATGGCGGAAGTACGTTCTACGGCACGCCAGCATTCAATGTTAATACTCTCGCCGCTGGTGCGGTCGCCGAGCAAATCAGTGGCGCATCAGGCCAGACTGGCAACTTGGTTAACTACACTGATAGCCACAATGTCGCTCTCAGTAGCATTACCTCTTCTGGCGGATTTACCAGTTACGGGGCTAACAACTCCTTACTTGCTCTGACCACACCAGCGCTTAATACTCCCGGTCTGGCTGCAGGTGGTTCACTGACTACCGGCACCACATACTACTATGTTATGACGGCCACAAATGCAGCCGGCGAGACAGTCGCCTCTTCCAGCGTCAACGACACGCCGACTACCGGCAACGACACCATCACTCTATCCTGGACTCAGATTCCTGGGGCAACTGGCTACAAGGTCTACCGAAATACAAGTAATAGCTTTACTTCAGGGTCGCTCCTTCTAACAACCATCACTAACGGAGCCACTGTCAGCTACTCTGACACTGGGACAGCTACAACGAGTGGTCTACCGCCAACCACACCAGCTGGTACATCATTGACCCTGCAGAGTTGGGGTGGCCAGACCGCCAATTCGCTGGCAATTGAGAACTCGAGCGGTTCCACCATCGCGGCCATAACGGCAGGGGGTAATATAGACACCGCTTCTGCCTTCGATATCATGAGCAGCGCGACACTCAATATCGGAACTGCAAATGCTACCGCAATTAATATAGGCAATAGTTCTGCCAATAACTCGACGACAATCAACGGGATTGGTGTCGTCAAGACAAACGGCAGTGACTCAACGACCGCCTTCATGGTCGAGAACCACTTAGGTGTTGCCGATCTCTTCGTTGATACCGTCAACGATCGGACGACCGTCGGCTCGGGTAGCTCATCAGGGTCAACGTTCACTGTTAACGGAACATCTGCACTTGGTGACGGAAGCTCGACTCAAGAGTTCTACGTTGCTAACGCAAGCAGCAACCCAGTTCTCAATGTTGATACGACCAACGGGATAGTCCAAATCGGCAACGCCAGCGCTACGGCCGGCCAAGACGTAACGGGAATCTTAGAACTCGCCGACGGCACCACAGATAACTTCGGCCTCAAGGTCGAGACCAACACTCTGACGGGTAACCAGACTGTTAAATTCCCCAATGCTTCAGGTACGGTCTGTCTGAATACTCAGAACTGTAACTTTACTGGTACAGGCTACATCGTTAACAACACCACAACCCAATCCGGTAACTTTAACGTGCAGGCTGCGACGAGTGGTAGTGTGACTGCTGTTCTGGAAGCAAACAGCGGTGGGACAGGAGACATCTTAGACCTCAAGAACGGGAGCGGAGTACAGGTAGGTATGTTCGGGAGCAGCGGTCAAGCCGAGTTTGAGAACAGTACTAACTCTCTGACCGCCTTTGAGGTTGAAAACTCTGGAGGAACTTCAATACTGACCGGGGATACGACAAACAACAGAGTAGCCTTCGGTGCTTCCGAAACAGCCATGAGTACACCTACTGGTCTGTCCGTCGGGACCGCTACTTCAGGGGGCAGTCTAGCTGCAACGACAACCTACTACTATAAGGTCACTGCCATAGATAGTGCAGGCGGAGAGACAGCCGCTTCAACCGAAGCCTCAGGTGCAACAACTTCATCTAATCTCACTCTGCCCGTTACCTGGACGGCTGTAACTGGCGCAAGCGGTTACCGAGTCTACCGAGCTACGACAAGCGGCAGCGAAGTGTACCTGACCACAACACTCACCACTGGCTACACCGACAACGGCAATCTTGTTGCCGGGACGGCAGTAGCCCCAGCTTCCAACACCGCTTACACCTCAGCCGCCCTCACAAGTAACGACCTCCAGGTGCTTGTAGGCGGGATGGGTACCCCGACTGGCCAGGAGTATGTCGGCGGCAACCTGCCGACCGGAGCCATCGGCAACTATAGCCTGGGCAGTGGCGCATCACCGGAAGGAATCTTTGTCCAAGGCAACTATGCATACGTCATCAATAACGGCAGTAGCCTCATGGACGTCATTGATATCTCCAATCCGGCCAGCCCTTCACTTATCAGCCAGCCTTCGATTGGCAACAACCCGCGTTACGTGTACGTTAGCGGCCAGTATGCTTATGTCTGCAACTACACCTCCAACACCGTACAGATCTTCGATGTCGCTAATCCATCGAACGTGTCCTCGGTCAGCACCATCGCGACAGGTACAGGTACCCACCCGGTTGATGTCTACGTCCAAGGTAAATACGCCTACGTCGTTCTCAATACCACAGCCCAATTAGAAGTCTATGACGTCTCCAACCCCGCCGCGCCAGTAGCCCTCGGTCAAGTATCTCTCGCAAGCTCGCCACGTTATATCTACGTGAATGGCAACTTTGCCTATATAGCTGGTAATGGTGGCAACCAGATACAGGTAGTAAACGTTGCAACGCCAACAAGCCCGGTTGTCGTTAACTCGACCTCAACCGGTTCGAATAGCAACCCGTACCAAGTCACTGTCCAAGGCCGATATCTTTACGTAACGACGACGAATACCAACCATAGCAACTTGATGACCTTCGATATCTCTAATCCGACGTCGCCAGTCCTCGATAGCACCTTCGCCGTAGGCGCGGGCACTACTCCTCAGGCTGTTCAGGTTCAAGGTCGGTACGCGTACATCATTAACAACGGCACCAATACCATGCAGATCGTGGACATCTCTAACCCTGATAACCCCATCAGCGATGGAACCGTCTCTACAGGAAGCGGCTCAGGACCATTCGATATGAAAGTCGTTGGTCGGTACGCATACGTTACAAACAACTCGACCAACAATCTGCTCGTTTACGACCTCGGCGGTTCATATATCCAGCAGCTACAGGCGGGTGGCGCAGAATTCGGCACACTTCAAGTCGATGCCAACGCAACGGTCGCCGGTGACCAGAACGTTCAAGGCGGGCTATCAGTAGGGCAACACCTTGAAGTCAACGGCAACGTCGGAATCGCTGGTAGCACTCTCATCCAGGGCGCTCTTAATGTAGCCGGTGGTATCCAAGGCGGGGCAACTATCAACGGTTTGAGTACACCAGGTGCGCCGACGATTACCCAGCAAGGCACGGGCGCTTCTACAAGCTATAGCTACGCTGTAGCGGCGGTCTCAGCATCTGGCGGTATAACGCCAGCATCGTCCGTTACTACGACGAGCGGGGGCGCAGCCACACTCAATGGCACAAACTACAACGTCGTCAGCTGGTCGCCAATCATAGGCGCGGTGAGTTACGACGTCTATCGTACAGCAAGCTCTGGCAGCCCGAGCACAACAGGCCTGATCGGTAACACTTCCAACACTTATTTGAACGACACAGGGCTGGCCGGTGGCGGGGGCAGTGCTCCAACAACCGACAGTTCTGGAGAACTAAACGCCAACGGATTTGCCACGTTTAAGAACACGACGAATTCAACCACCTCGTTCCAGGTACAGAACCAGAGCGGGGTTAACTTGCTTACGGCAGATACGACCGACTCATATATCACCATCGGCAGCTCGTCCGCAAACACAAACAATATCTTGCTTGTTTTGAACAACAACAGCAACACCTCTGATCCGACCGGCACGAACGGTGCTATGTACTACAACTCAGGCCTTGGTCAGTTCAGATGTCAGGAGCAGGGCAAGTGGTACAACTGTGTCGGCGAGAGTCCTGATCTTCAGCGCCAGATGCCAATTTATTCTTCCGACATGATTGGTCTTAACAGCTCCCAGACGGCGCCGTTCAACCCTTCCGGCCAAGGGAGTGGATCGGCCGCTATGGATACAGGGGACGAGACTGGTAGTCACATCGGCGTCATAGACTTCCACGGTGGTGGATCGGCTGGCGGTGGTTATAACTTGATGACCGACTGGGGCGCCTTTGTGCTGGGCGGTGGCAACGGCTTCGAGACAACGATCATACCTCATAGCTTCTCAGGTGTTGAAGAACGCTTCGGCTACTTCGATAACAATGCTAACACCGCCATTAGCAACGGCGCTTGGGTGGACGTCAACTCCAGCGGCGTAGCCACCGGCATGACCAGTAAAGCCGGCACCCAGAGCTCAACCGGCACCACATACACTATGAGCACGGGGACATGGTATCGAGTCAAGGTCCAAGTCAATAGCAACGCTACTCAGGTCGATTTCTACATATACAACGACAGCGGGACCCAGCTCTGGCATGATTCGCTGACGACCAATATCCCAACCGGCACAACAGGCTGTGGTGACGCTGCCGAAACCAGTACAACTTCATCTCTCCATATTATGGGAGACGACTACGAAGCCTTCTGGGTAAATGAACCCCTGACGAGATAGTGAGTACTGCCGCTTCTAATTTGACGCTCGGTTAGTTGCGCGTTTGGCCGCCTAGGATCAGAGTCTCCATCATGGTGGTCATTTGATCCGTAGGGATGGGAGCGTTCGTGTTGGCGAGTACCCATACCTGGCTATTTACATAGTTAGCTATTTCAGCATCACTCTGCGCATTCCGACCAATGGCGACCGTGCCGCCGTTAACACCGTACTCTTTCAGACCTGTCAGT
This sequence comes from Candidatus Saccharimonadales bacterium, assembly GCA_035945435.1. Lineage (NCBI taxonomy): Bacteria > Candidatus Saccharimonadota > Candidatus Saccharimonadia > Saccharimonadales (SeqCode) > Saccharimonadales bacterium (SeqCode). Next base: position 53,174 of record DASZAF010000028.1, read on the forward strand.
GAGTTAAAGAAGTCACCGATGTTATATTTTCCAGGCTTCGGTTCCTCGCTGAAGTAGATCTTTTGGCTACCCGGCCCATCGAGGTTGAATATGACTACGTCAGCCCTGGGTTTGCTTACTGAGGTGGGATCCATCCGGAAACCAGTCGGCAAGTTAGTCGGATAGTATAACGGAAACTGGACCGAGGCTAAGACCTGAGCCGTAAACGGGTTAGCATTAGCTGAGGTCCGATCGAGAAAAGTAAGCCATAGGCTAACACCAATCACGCCAACGACGAATAGACAGATAAATCCTGTCAGGATACGGAGTGCGAGACTCCTCGAAAGCTGGACCCTAAAGAGTGACCAGCGACGACTGAGCGATTTCCATATACCTCCCACATCCATGTGTTTCAATGTACCCTATTGGGTGTCTAAGCGGCAAGGGACAGGATATGATGGATTAAACTTTAGAGGCAGGGGCTGCCGGCTTTGGCGCAGAGGCGCTAGCTGAACCTTTCGTCATAAAGTCACTTCGTACCTGGAAGATGAAGTACGCAGCCACGACTGAACCTACAACGGCTGCCACTAGATCACCGAACCCACCTCCAACATTTGAGAAGACGCGGATGATGCCATATACGACATTCAGCAGCAAGCTGTAGTAAACAAGGTTCCAGCCTGCTTTCTTAAGGGCCTTGAGGGGTGCGACGGCCAGAAGGAGTATGACTCCATCAATGACAACGGCCGCCAGAGATATGTAGAAGAAGACGCCTAGTGAAACCGTTGTTGTTGCCCCATACGCATTGGCTAAGTTGTTGACAACCGTGACGACCGTATTAACGTCCTGACCTAAGCGCCAGAGAGACCACGCAGCAATGAGCTGGATTAATCCCAGAATCAAGGCGAGCCACCATAGGGCACCGGCGAGTGATTTGCGCGCATCTTCAGACATTTTATATGGCGCCTTTGTATCAAGCGGCACGGCGAGTTGTTTTTCTAACTTTTGTAGAGGTCCCATCAAGCACACTCCTTACTTATATAGCAAAGCATAAGCTTTACCTGAGCGTTGTGCAAGATGCGACATTGTCGATCTATCTTAAGATAAGACCTTCGTGTGGCTTGAGTGTCAGATGGTCATTGACGACTTCGGGTAGCGGACTGTTTATGTCTGTAGATAAGATCGCCCGTTGCCCACTCACCTCACGGCCAATAGTCACCGGCCTGGCACTAAAGTTGAGCAATATTGTGAGCTTCTCGTTATCCGATCTACGAGTATAGCTAAAGACGTCCGGATGAAGATCAAGGCCATGATATGATCCTGTCAGAAGAGCCGTTGAGCCTTTCCGAAAACGAATCAATCTTTTGTGGAGATTCAGTATCGACGATGGGTCCTTATCCTGGGCTTCCACGTTATAGGTTTTATAACCTGAGGCAACTGGCAGCCATGGCTTGCCAGTCGTAAACCCCGCATTCTCACCGTCAGTCCAAGGCATTGGGGTCCGCTCCGGGTCCCGACCCAAACCGATACCCGGCTCATTGCGTTCAAACTGGTCTTTGGCCGTTCGTGGTCCTATACGGCCATCGGCTAGACCAAGCTCATCGCCATTGTAAATGACAGCGATCCCTGGCAGCGTCAGGATCATCATGGCTGCCGTTCGTGCTTGTTCGTGGCCGTAACGAGTGGCTATCCGTTCATGGTCGTGGTTACTAAAACAGTAGACTGGTACGCTTGTCCCGCGAAGAGAGGATTGAAAGTGACCGACGAAATCACTGAAGTAGGTGGCATCCCACGGCGCGTTAATGGGCCCGAAGTTGAATGGGGCAGCGACTGCATGATCGATCTTGTCGTAAAAACCCTTGAAGTACTGATTGATGTCGGGCTTATTGGGGCTGTTTTCGGCAACCGTGAAACGGCCCGAATATTCAGCGACGACTGAAGTTAAATCGTTGAGCCGCTCGTATACTTTCTCTCCATCTCTGCTGTGGACGTGAGATAAGGTATGATACGGATTTCTATCTTTATGCTTATCCAACCGCTTGTTTGGTGGATCATCTCGAAGAAGAGGGTCTTTAGCTAGATAGTCAGTAGAGTCGAAACGGAAGCCGTCCACTCCAATGTCGAGCCAGAAACGCAGTGCCTTCTTCATCTCATTGCGGACTTCTGCGTTCTCCCAGTTGAGATCGGGTTGGCTGGTCAAGAAGCTGTGTAAGTAGTACTGGTTCGTCTTCTTATCCAACTGCCAGGCTGATCCGCCAAAAACACTGAGCCAGTTGTTGGGCGGAGAGCCATCAGCTTTCGGATAGCGCCAGACATACCAGTCACGATACCTTGCCGTACGCGAGCTGCGAGAGTCCTGAAACCACGGATGCTGATCAGAGGTGTGGTTAGGAATATAGTCGATGAAAATCTTGAGACCACGCTTGCGACACCCAGCCACCAATACTTTAATGTCGTCGAGCGTACCACGCGAAGAATCGACAGAATAGTAGTCGGTGATGTCGTAACCGGAGTCGACCATTGGCGATGGGTAGAAAGGAGTGATCCATATCGCATCAACACCAAGAGAATCCTCACCACCCGCTAGGTAGTCGAGTTTTTCTATGATACCAGGGAGGTCGCCCACGCCATCGCCATTCGAGTCGTAGAAGCTATTCAGGTAGATCTCATAGAGGACAGCGTGTCTGAACCAAGGCTCTGTAATGCCCACCATACTCTGCTATTGTAACTTACGTCTAAGGCCTAGCGTCAAGCTGACTGAGCGATGATCTCACGATAAAGACGCGCGTAGTCCTCAGCCATCCTGTCAGCAGAGAAACGTTCCTCGACGGTCTTACGACAGGCCGCAGGATCAATCTCGCCGATACGCTGAATGTACTTGCGAAGCTCGCGCGCGTCATCTGCCAAGAACCCGTTGACGCCATGTTCGATAATCTCCGGCAGAGCGCCGCGTCGATAGGCAATCACTGGTGTCCCACTGGCAAGAGCGTCAATGATCGACATGCCGAACGGCTCTTCCCAGGTATACGGTGCAAGGTATGCTTTCGCTTTCGCAAATAGTTTCTGTTTGGCCTCACCAGTGACAATGCCAAGGTATTCTATCTTGTTTTTGGCAGTATGAGGCAGAATCTCCTTGGCATAGTAAGCGAGATCTTCGTGCCACAAATCAATGTGCTCGATATCAGCTAGCGCCCTGGCAAGTTTGCGGGCAGTTGTGATAGTTGGCGTAACCGTCCCAGCCATCTTGAACTTTTCGCCTAGTTCATCACAGACACGTGCCGCCAGACCTTGACCCTTATCCCTGGCGATTCGTCCTACATTAATAAAGTAGTCTTCTTTCTCGCTGGAGAACGGCAAAAAGTCGAGGTCTACTCCGTTGTGGACGATGCCGTGGATTAAACCTTTGAGCTGTCTCGGAGCGTCATCGAGTTGCTTCTGGGATATGACATTGAAGTGAAGACGACTACCAGGTTTAAAGTGCTTGAAGAGTAATCGGTTGTCCGGTATACCCCGACCAAGAAGCCGTTCATCTGTGAACGGCTCGTGGAGTGTATGTAGGGCTGGAGGTAGGTCATCGCCAATTGATGAGAGCATGGCTGGCCCCATAAAACTGTTATGGTCGTGAATAATATCAAAGTCCCCCGCCCGTCTGATAACTTCAAGGGCATAGAGAATATGCGGAGCAGTTACGCTAGTCGCTTCATACCACGGCCGATGGATATGTTTGTACTGTTCCTCTTTGTGGTACCAATGCTTCTTGCTGACTCGTGTTGTCGAACCACCAACCGTAAAGAGCTCGACATGATGCCCCGCCTTATATAGCGAGCTAGCCAAGTAATGTACCACGTTCTCGATACCGTGGTAGCAGCCTGGATAGAGTCTCAACCAGGGGGGCGCGATTATAGCTACTTTTAGCTTCTTTTCGCGCATTTCAAAGACTGGGTGCAATCACACACACAATACTGTAATTATAGTCTTAGAATATCCGCTTCACAATGATATTAATCACAACGAGCATTCTACTTTAACAGATACGACGTGGCGTAATAGATGGCTGCGGCTGTCCATGCCTGGTTCTCTGAGCTCTGTTGTGGCAGGGTGGGATGATGCCACGGCTTATAGCCGCGATTAGCAGTCTCGACGAAAAGCTCGATACAGGTATCGAAGTGCGAGACCCCTCTGAGAAGCGACTCAGCCACTCTTCGTGCCTCCCCACGGTAGCCAAAGTGATCTAGGCCACGAACGATCAGAGCCGAGACGAATGGCCAATACGTATACGGGTCTCCATGATAGTGTGTCCCCTGCTTGAACGATGCACCGAGGCTATAATCACGTATGCCTGCCTGTGGGTTAAGCATATCTGGTCGTACCAGGCGCTCGACAACATCACGAACACACCTATCGTCAACTACCGATTCATGATCATAATAGGCCCAGAGACACATGCCAACATCTGCTGCGATGAACGGCAGACGGTGCCCGTTGCCGTCTATTGCCGGGGCGTAGTATACAAGCCCGGTCTCATCAGTAAATTTGAAGCCAGTCCTATCGTTGTTAAAACGTTCTTTCAGCTTTTCGGCCGCCTGGCGAAGTCGCTTGGCATAATGCGTATCGCGCTCAGCAAAGACATCTGCCCCATAGCGAAGCGCCGACCATACTTCTGCATTGATAAGGACATCTTTAATCGGGTGGACGGCCAGTTTACCATCAGCAAACTGGTAGATTTGGAAAGAATCCTTCCATCCCTCATTATGGATACCGCTATATATACGTCCTGGCTGCAGATCAGCCCCCACAAAACCTGAGAGACCGTCGAACTTCCTGACGTTACTAAGACACCAATCAAGGGCTGCCTTTAATTCCTCAATTAGCTTTTCGTTCAGCTGTCTCTTGTTGGCTCGCTGCCCGCGGATGATCGAGATGATCCAAAGAGGAGTACTGTCTGAGCTGTCCCAGTTTTTAAGTAGCCCGTCCGCCCGGTCAACATACCAGGCGCTGTCGTTAGTAGTTACGCCATGCTCAATTCGGCTGATGGCCGGGTTCTCTTCGGCTACACTGCCGACCTCATGGGGTATCTTGCCTTTCACTTCACCAGTCTTTCGATCATCACGAGTACCCTGCCACTGGGCCAGACGCTGGAGGGCGCTATAGGCTCGACGGCTGAGCGAAGGATCACCGTCCAGTTCGCACGCAGCGTAGACAAGATCGGCGGTAATCGCCGTGTCACGCCCAAACCAACTATGGAACTCACCAGACCAACCATGCTTCGTCGAAGCATAGATGCCCTCATCTGTCACAAGCTGGTCTAACACATGTATGGATCGCTTATGGAGTTGTTTTAGCTGTGAAGCAGATAATGCGTGTGGTTCGTCGGACATAAGCATATTGTAATACCTTATACTCCCAATGCGTATGTTCTTAGATAACATTGTGGTGTATTGTCACAGTATATGTCACGGGTTGATGTGGGGTTACCCACAGAACCGCTCCTCAACGCTCCGAGGGAGATGGGAGAGCCGTTGCCAGACAAGCGCTGGCGAGTACGTCGTCTACAACCGTATATTCTATCGTCACCCGCCGAAAAGGTAGTACGGATTGTCTCTGTGCCACGGCCCTCGCAGAACAAGTACCCGTCTGCCGTCAAAGCCATGCTGTGGTTAACGGGTGCTCAATCTAGGGCCGAGATTGGCAAGCATGGACCGGCAGTCGCTTCACTCCCGTTCCCCGAACACGGGGACGAACCCAACCTTAATAAGTTCGGGCATGTCTTTGGCCGCGACAGTCTCATCATTGGTCTGGCTGCACAGGAGGTGTACCCCAATTTACTGCCAACCACCCTTCGCTACGTTGCCACTAAGCAGGGAATCAGGAACGATCCAGTCAGTGGTGAGCAGACCGGTAAGATCTTTCACGATGATAACGACCCCGAAAGTCCACTCGGTCGTAAGTTTATGGAGCTCTTTGGTTGGAAGTTCCCATTTTATGCCACCGTCGATGCGACACCACTCTTCATTCAAGGCATCCACCGGGTTCTCAATAGACACGATCCCGACTTTCTCAGTCGCCCCTACGAGGCCAGGGATGGATTCACTAGAACCATGGCTTCGGCATTTTTCCAAAGCGCCATGTGGCTCCTTCGAGAAACAAACAGTCGATCAGGTAACGAGGAGGGACTCCTTGAATTCGGACCGATCGAAGCAAAGGGTATGGAGAGTAAGTCGTGGAAGGATAGCTACCATGCCTACTGCCATGAAGACGAGACAATTGCTAACTACGGACGTGGCATCGCTTCACTTGAGGCGCAGGCTTACGCGTATGATGCTCTGCTTGACGCCGCCGACATCTACAGGGGCCTCGGTAACCACGGTATAGCCCGAGCATTTGCTACTCGTGCCGAACAGCTTCGGCAGATCGTTCTTGAGACTTTCTGGGTTGAAGACGAACACGGGGGGTACTTTGCTTCTGGGACCGACCGAGATGACTCCGGTCGACTGCGAGTTATGAGAGTACGTACTTCGAGCATGGGCCATCTTCTTAACTCTCGGATCCTCGATGGTAACGATCCAGAAGTCGTCCGGAGGCGAGAAGCAGTTATTAGAACCCTCTTCACCAAGGAGATGTTCGCACCGACCGGTATACGGACCATGGGTAGTGGAGAGGTGCTCTTTAACCCAACTTCCTATCACAATGGTGGCATTTGGCCATGGGACAATGGCTGGATCGCCCTTGGTCTTGAACGGCATGGATATAATGGCCTTGCCTGGAAGATATGGGAGACAATGCTCACCGATATCAATGCTACGCGATGCTTCCCAGAAGTCTTACGTGGTGGCGATCGCCTGAAACCAACGCTCAATAAGAAAGCAGTGTACGTCCATAACAAAGCGCTTGATATGACTTACCTACTTGAACGACCTCCACAGGAGATTCAAGGTTGGACGACCATCATGGCCCTACTCGCCAAGCGAAGAAACAACCCCCTCGTTGGTCGCGAGACCTACACGCGGCTGCATCAAGCTACTGACACTGACAAGCGAGCACTGGAAGAAGACCTGTTGGCGAATCTATCATACAAGCCTAAAGTTATCGACATAAGCTGGTATATTAGAAACAGAAGATGGAGAGAAAGCAGTCATGAAAGCAATTTGGAAAGACAGAGTAATCGCCGAGTCGCCTAAAGAAGACCTTATATATATTGAGAGCAACTGGTACTTTCCGCCCTCAAGTGTTAAGAAAGAGTTCTTAAAAGAAAGCTCCACCCCATACACTTGCCCATGGAAAGGTGAATGCCAGTACTTTGACGTTGGCGATGGCAAGGAGTGGTCCAAGGACAACGCCTGGACATATCCTGAGCCAAAACCTACCGCTATTGAGATTGTGAAAAAAGACTTCAGCAACTACGTCGCCTTCTGGCGTGATGTAAAAGTTACCGAAGACTAAAAGTATTGTACAATGTGCCTATGCATATCGTGCGAAGACTCTTAATCGGACTGTTCGCATCACTACTCTCTATCGCACTCTTTGCACTGGGTGGAGCCTGGGCTTTCCATCATGTCTTCGGCTCACCCAAACCACTAGAGAGCGCTCTAGCATCCAGCGGGCTATACAGTAATTTAGTGCCGACACTTATCAACGAAGAGGCTAACGGTAGCAGCACCCAGGGCCAGAACACATATATTAGCCAGCCAGCTGTACAAGCGGCTATCAAACAGTCGTTCCCGCCCTCACTTGTCCAGCAAGACGCCAACCAAGCTATCAACGCAACCTATACCTGGCTTCAAGGAACAACTAACAATCTCAACTTTAGCGTTGACCTTTCCCAGGCTACCAATAACCTGGCCAACAATGTCGGTAACTATCTCCAGGCACGCCTGAATGGGCTTCCAACTTGCAACACACTCGCTGAGATTCAAGCGGATCAGGCTAACCCAAACCCCTTCACTGTCACCTGCCTGCCACCCGGCTTCGATACTGCCACATCTATACAGCAAGTTAAGCAGTCAATCACCAGCAGCAACTCATTCCTCAGTAATCCGAAACTGACCTCGGATAATATCAAAGCATCAAACGGTAAATCACTCAGCAACCAGCTGCATGCGGCACCTAAAGCGTACGGCTTGTCAGTTAAAGGCATCTATATCGATGCGGCAGCAGTTGTCTTACTTAGCATCGCAATTGTCTTTCTCTATATTGATCGCTTAAAAGGTGTCCGGCGTGTTGGATTCCACTTCATATATGTTGGCGTGGTAAGCGCCGGCATTGCTTTACTTGTTGGTTTCGCTTTGAAGCAGCTAACTAACAAAATCCACCTGACTATCGTTGGCAAGCAGGTTGTCGAGAGCAACCTGGTTACTGCCGCCAATACGTTAGTTGATGACTTTAAAAACTTTTGGATATGGTATGGAGTCGGGCTAGTCGTTATCGGTTTTGTGTTAGTCGTTGGGGAGCATCTCGTAAGAAAGAAACTCAAGATCACACCAGTTACCCCGGATGAAGCAAGTCATTCTCACGGCAGCAAAGCCGCACACGCTACAGGTTCCAGGGACTTCCTAAAAGAATCTTAATCGTCTTCTGATTCTGCCCAGCTACCGTGCTTGGTCGGCCACCAGTTGAGCTTACCAAGAAGGACAACGGTTGACGGGACAAGTAGAGTTCGTACTAGGAAGGTGTCCAGTAGAATACCAAGTGCTAAACCGACACCAATATCTTTAATTTCGTCTGAACTGCTGCCGCCTACGATCGCGAATACAGCGAAGGTGCCGGCTAGTACTAAACCAGCCGAGGTGACCGTCGTTCCTGTCGTAGTAAGGGCTTGAGAGACGGCCTTACGAAGCGGCAGGCCATGAGCTTCTTCACGGATACGAGTCATAACCAGAATATTGTAGTCCTCACCGAGAGCCAGCAAGAAGATGAACATCAAGAATGGCAGGACAAAGCTTAGACCGCTCTGGTGATCAATAAGCATGAAGGCAATGACCGAAACTCCGAGAGCAGCCAAATACGAAAGAGCAACCGACACGATGAGGTAGAGCGGAGCCACAAGACTCCGGAGTAGGACAGCGAGTAATATGCCGATAACAACGATGGCGACCGGGATAGATTTTCGAAGGTCGCTATTCGAGATAGTACTGATATCGTAGAGTGCTGTCGGTTCGCCAATAACGCCGTTATTGGTCGCGTGAACATTGTCAGCAATCTGCTGGACTCTCGCTCTAACCGACGGCGTGGCGTTTAGGGCTGCGGTTGAACTTGGATCGCCCGCTGTCAGGTTAACCGCAAACTCTACGGTCTTACCATCCGAGCTAATGAAGTTGGCCAGTACATGGTAGAGCTCATACTCCTTCATGAGAACCGGCGAGGCCAGTACATCTGCGGGTGGTTTTGAGGAGTTCTGCATGCTCGCAAGCGAGATAGAGCCAAACTGCTTGTGTAGTTTAGTAATCTCTAGTGGAGTTATCTTTATGCCATTGAGATTAAGTGGACCATTCACGTCGTTAAATTGAGAGGAAGCTTCTAACTCTGACTGTATAGTCGCAAGCGGGGCGGGGTTTTGCCATGCAGATTGCGGAAGGACAAAAAGGACAGCCGTCGGGTTGGCGCTGCTGCTCGGGTAGTGTTTCGTAAGCAGGGCATTTCCTTTGGCGGAATCGCTCCCCGACGGAGAGGTTGTCGTCCCACCAAAGCCGCCCGACTGATAGTGTAGGACAAAGAGCGCCAGACAACCAAAGACGGCTACACCCGCCACAAGCACCGGCACCGGACGCTGTATAACTGAGGCGGCAATCCTGCCCCAGATACCAGATTTCTTATTGGCATTCTTGTAGCGCTTTGACGGCCAGAAGACGGCACGACCTAAGATAGCGAGGAGGGCAGGCAACAGGGTTAGACCGGCTAGTAACATCAAGCCGATGCCAATGGCTAGCGGAGCGCCAAGCGTTGAGTAGAGCTGGAAGGTGGCGAGAAGAAGTGAGAGTAAAGCTGCCACAACAGTCGCAGCTGAAAAGGTGATCGACTCCCCGACTCGGCTTAGTGCCTTAACGATTGCCTCCTTAGGAGCCAGACCTCCCTGCAGTTCTTCACGAACGCGGAAGATAAGGAAGAGGCCGTAGTCGGTACCGGCACCCAAGACAAGAACGGTCAGAAGCAGCTGTGCTAAAGATGAAACCTTAAGCCCATGTTGTGCAGCTTCGGCGATGATTGGACCTGAGAGCAAGACGACGAGAAAAGGCGGGATTAAGGTAACAATCGGAGCAAGTGGTGCCCTAAAGATAAGGAGAAGCAGGACAATAATAAAGGCGACGGCACCGAGTTGGAGCTGCGAGTTGGTTGAGCCTGACTTCTTACTATTGTCTACTTCGGTAGCCACCTGACCAGTCAGGTGCACTTGAAGATCTTTGGGCATCGGCGTTTTGCTGATTGTGCTGCGAATACTATTTACAAGCGGAGTCGGATCGGTGTTACTGCTGCTTGCCGCTTCCAGATAGAGCTGTGTAGCCTGCCCGTCCGCAGAGTCGCCTTCATTGCGGACCTCTTTAACACCCGAGACGTGGCTCAGGGCCGTACTGAGGTTGCTGATGGCTGCCTGATCACTCTGGCTTAGTTGAGCCCCATTGTTGGTAGCAACGATAACAGGTATCGACGCGGCATTAGCCGATTTGCCAAATGCATTGGATAACAAGTTGATAGCCTTTTGGCTCGGGGCACTTGATGGTAGAAAGGAGTTGTTGTTTGACTGAGTAACGTCTGAAAGCGATGGAAGATAGTGAATAGAGGAATAGACCCCGACAATCCAAACCAATAAGATCAGCCAACGGAAACGGACCGAGAACCTACCGATTGCACCAAAGAGTTGAAATCCTTTTTGTTTGACGTTTCCCTGCTTCTGTTCGCTCATTCGATTATTCTTTTCCTTTATTTAAGTTCTTGCTATTCTCTTTCAGCTCTTTGGCCGACTCAATAACCATGCCCAGTTTAGTCTGCATGCCCTCGATCATTTCCTCGAGGGTCTCCGCTTTCATTAGCATCATAACGCAGCCGCGTGGATTACGTACTACTATCAGTTTATCACCCTCTTTGAGTTTCATTTCGTCACGGGCACTAGCTGGAATAACAATCTGCCCCTTTGTCCCAACTGTCGCTGAGCCATAGAACTTAAAGCCGTCAAACATCATGCCGCGTTTCCTCTTTAACTAAGTTAATTTGTATCACTAATCATACTAAGAATACCTTTGTATTATACAGGAACTACCACGACCCACATGGTAGTATTGAAACAATATGCCTCTAAGCACAAAGCGACGCACGACGCCGGCTAAACGCAGTCGGGCCACGGGAATAATTAAAAACCCCAAACTGCAGCGCATCTATCTGGCAATCTCACTCACCGCTCTCCTGGCGAGCTGTCTTTACTGGGCCTATCTCGGCGCACGGGTCCAGCAGACCAACGCTGATCAATTGGTTAGCTCCTTCTTATTCAAGAATCTGGCCACTTTTCACGGAGCGTATATATCGGGCCAGCATACCTTCCTGCTGAAATGGCCACTTTTCTTACTGGTCGAGCTATTTAAATATTCAACTGGTATCTTCGTGGGGTTGACGATGGGCCTTGTTACCCTAACTGTCGGTCTCTTTGCACTTGTTCTATATCGGATCGAGCGTCGCCCGCTTATCTTCGGGACCATCTGCCTTGCTCTGGCAGCGACATTGATCGCAATCCCGCCAGAGCCGGTAGCTGGGACTCTTCTACCGGTCAATATGGCCATGCTCACAACCCGAAATGTTGAATATATCTTCTATATTATCTCCCTCGGTTTACTTGTCACAGCTTCGAGGCCTCTAATTAGGAGCAAGCGACTTTGGCTGTCTGTCGCCATCCTTAGCATTCTCGTCGCAAGTGACAGACTCTTTCTATCTCTTAGTGTTGGTGGTTCGTTACTCTTTATCGCCGCCTACACTATTGCTAAACGCTGGGATATGGTACGACTCGGTTTGGAGTGGCTAGCTACCAGCTTTGGGTCGAGCTGCATGGGCGTCGGTATAGTCTGGCTTCTCGGTCAAACACACACAATTCATATCGTTTCTGGTGGAGGAGTAAGCCCGTACGGACTCATATCCAACTTCCGCGACTTTGCTCA
>DASZAF010000029.1 GCA_035945435.1 Candidatus Saccharimonadales bacterium
CATCCTTTATCATCGCAAGTTCGGTCTTGCTGCCGACTTTTAGCTCTATAGGGTGGTGTTTACCTGCTTCACGATAGACCTTGGCAACTTCAAGATATGGAGCCATCATCGCTTTCGATTCTCTGTTATGGCCGTAGACAACAGTCGGTATGTAACCACGCTTCCGCAGTTGGCGGACAGCTCGGCTGCCTAGTTCAGCTCTCTCCTCGAGACTGAGCCCAATTGACTGGTTCATTTATTCTCCTTACACTGGCAAATTACTTCTTTGATTATATAACAAAATAGCCACGAAGGCAGCCTATTGTTATAATCGATGAACAGTGAGCCTACTACCTAACACTATCAGCCTCATCGAAGGGGCCTCTTCTACGGTCGGCATTATTGCCATACTTGCCATTCTCTTTGCGGAGTCTGGATTCTTCGTCGGCCTCATCCTCCCAGGTGATACACTGCTCTTTGCCGCAGGTTTCCTGCTCAGCCAACATTATTTGCATATCAACATATATCTCTTCTATGTCCTGATGATGCTCGCCGCGATTCTGGGCAGCAATCTGGGCTATTATTTGGGGCGTAAGTTTGGACCAAAAGTCTTCGCGCGCGAAGATTCAGTTTTCTTGCACAAAGAGAATATTACCAGAGCAAAGAAATTCTATAAGAGACACGGAGGTAAAACAATCTTCTTATCGCGTTTTATCCCGACCGTTAGGACATTTGCCCCTCTTATAGCCGGAATCGGGGGCATGACGTATCGGCGTTTTATGTTCTTCAATGTCCTCGGAGGTGTTTTTTGGGTCGCTTTAATTACAACTCTTGGCTACTTTCTGGGGGCACGTTTCAAAGGCAGCATTGACCACTATGTATTACCCATAGTAGCAATCGTTATTATTAGCTCTTGGATTCCTGCAATAATTCACTTCTCCAGGGACGCAACAGGACGCAGGCTACTATTTGAGAAGTTACGAACAATAAAAGTTATCCCTGGACGAAAACAAAGTTAAGCATTCGCATACTGTGAATGCACTTGCTTTAGATATGGCACTGTTTTGAGATCTACATTTGCTTGAGTTGAGGTATATTGTCCGAGGAGATTTTCAAGATGCTCTCGACATTGCAGTGTCTGGATTAAAGCCGTGAGTTTCTCAAAACTAAGACTGTCTGACTTCAAGATACTGCGTATTTTTTCAGCATCGTCTTTTGAGCCATCTTGTGCCCTTCTGTGAACTAAGTAGTAGAGTAACAGATTCTCCAGCGAACAAACTGGTAGATGGACACCGAAGTATTCTCGCGTTGTTGCTTCTTGAAAGACCTCATCACTGAACGGGAATTCTACTTCACCTATATCGTCACACAAAGTAATCATTTTGCCACAGATATCAAAACGTGTGTCTCCAAACCAGACTTGGAGACAATTATTAACGTAGTAACCTCTCTCAAATTTACGGACTTGGCACATGTTTGTTCTGCATCCATAATGCGCCTGCACATACTCATCAATCTGTTTTAGATCCTCACATCTGACCCTTACGTCGCAATCGTCAGTCTCGCCCTTCATACCATACAGGTGCAGTGCAAAACCAGCGTGAATATAAAAGGGTATATCTAATGCAGAGAGAACCTCCACGAGTTTAACGAGTTCCTCTTTTTTGATAACTTCCACTGTTCTATCGGGGGCTATCAAATTTGCTCCTTACTGTCTATTTCTCTCTCTACAAGGTCGCGCAACACTGCAGCTTTTGTCTTACCCGTTTTGTATGAGGCCCATCGTAAGTAGTTGTATATCTTTCGATCTATGAAGAAGTTGAAGCGCATATCTTTATTTTCAAAAGTGTTCTCTTGGACAAATTCGCTTATGAGTCTCTTTAGGTCATCTTTAGTCCCGTAGGATGCAAGCGTCACAAGTTCAGAACTAAGAGCAGCACCAAATGTCCCCTTCGAAGCATCCCCACGCGTAAGAATGAGAACTGGCTTTTTCATCTGTATTGCCACAGCTACCTGATAGCCAGTCGAGAAGCTTCTTGAGGTGCCTTCTACAACTATCAGCTCAGCCTGCGACAAAGCCTCCATGCTTTCGCGGTTTATTCCTGATATCTCACGAGTATGTTCTTCACCAGACTTTAATCGGTCATACTCAGCTTCAAGCCAATCAAATGGAATCTCGTTATTCAGCGAAAGAATAACATCTTTGATTTGTCGAAAATATTCGATATCTTCGTCTAGACTAACTCTCGAGGCAATGATTTGTACTAACATGTCGATAGAACCTACCAACCAAAACCCTAACGCTCCAACACATATTGTACGTATGTATTGACATTTCTTGCCGAATTATACATTATCTGGCCATCAAAATAAACCACGTGCAAGAATTTTCTTAATTCTTGAGTAATGGTGTGAGATATTTACCAGTAAAAGATAATTTATTCGTTGTGACTTGCTCGGGCGTACCTTCGACAACGACTTCACCGCCATCTTCTCCACCAGCAGGTCCCATATCAATCAAGTGATCCCCGGACTTGATCACATCGAGGTTATGCTCGATGATTATCATACTGTTACCGGTATCAACGAGAGCGTTAAGAACATGAAGAAGTTTCTTAACGTCATCACTGTGTAGACCAGTTGTTGGCTCGTCGAGTATGTAGAGAGTACGGCCAGTTGCTCGACGGCTAAGCTCTGATGCCAGCTTGATACGCTGAGCCTCACCGCCACTTAGGGTTGTTGCGGGCTGACCAAGCTTTATGTACCCAAGACCCACTTCGTTGAGGGTCTCTAGCTTCCGGGAAATGCTTGGGATATTAGCAAAAAACTCGACAGCCTGTTCAACGGTCATTTCAAGAACGTCTGAAATCGTCTTTTCCTTATAATGAATATCAAGGGCTTCTCTGTTATAACGCTTCCCCTTGCACTCCTCACACTGCACATATACATCAGGCAAGAAATGCATCTCAATCTTTATGACACCATCTCCCTGACAGTTTTCACATCGTCCACCTTTGACGTTGAAGCTGAAACGACCGGCTTTGTAGCCTCGGACACTGGCTTCAGGAGTACTGGCAAACAGTTCACGGATAGGTGTGAAGACGCCTGTGTACGTGGCCGGGTTTGACCGTGGTGTTCGCCCAATTGGAGACTGGTCAATAACAATCACCTTATCGAGATTATCAATTCCCTCAATCGCATCATGAGCACCAGAAACGGTGTTGGCGTGATGCAGACGATGAGCTAGCTCTTTGGCCAGGATATCGTTAACAAGCGTCGACTTACCAGAGCCGGAGACACCGGTAACGACGACCAGCTTCCCGAGCGGTATGTTGACGTTAATATTCTTTAGGTTATGCTCGCGAGCGCCTTTCACGATCAGCTCACGCCCATTCCCTTTTCTGCGACTCTTAGGAACAGGAATAGTCTCTTTGCCACTCAGGTATCTACCCGTGATACTATTGGGGTCTTTGGCAACTTCATCTGGTGTTCCTTCAGCCACAACCTTACCACCGTGTATGCCAGCGCCTGGACCGATATCAAGTAGGTGATCTGCTGAGCGGATCGTTTCTTCGTCATGCTCAACGACGATGACGGTATTGCCAAGATCACGCAGATGCTTAAGGGTAGCAATTAAGCGATCATTATCATGCTGATGCAGACCAATGGATGGCTCATCAAGGACATAGAGAACACCCATCAGGCCTGAGCCAATCTGAGTGGCCAGGCGGATTCTCTGAGCCTCTCCACCACTCAGCGTACTGGCACTGCGGCCCAGCTCGAGATAACTGAGTCCGACATCGTTGAGAAAGTCGAGTCTGGCAGTGATCTCACGAAGAATCTGCTTGGCGATGAATAGTTCTTTTTCACTTAGTTTGAGATTTTTAGTGAATAGTTCCCTGGCATCAACGACGCTAAGGTTTGAGATATCAACTATGGTCAGATCGTGTACAGTAACCGCGAGCGCCTCTGGCTTGAGTCTTGCCCCGTGACAGGTAGTACATTTGCGTTCACGCATGAACTTTTCAATATCACGGCGGATAAAATCACTCTCTGTCTCGCGATAGCGCCGCTCCAAGTTGGGTATGACGCCTTCAAAAGTGGTTTCGAATGTTCGACCGCTGCCGAGAGCTACCCTGTAGCGCCGCGAACCGGTACCATAGAGAATTAGTTTACGCTGCTCTTCGCTCATCTGGCCGACAGGCAGAGTATGGATGGAGAAACCATGAGCCTCGGCCATGGCCGCCACTTGCCTCATATACCACGTATCAACACGGACACGGGCCCATGGTCTGACAGCACCTTCAGCGATCGTCAGCTGCATGTTGAGAACCGTATCGGGGTCGACTTCTAATCGAGTGCCGAGGCCGGTACAGACAGGGCAGGCACCGTGTGGTGAGTTAAAGCTAAAGAGTCGCGGCTGCAGCTCTGGAATCGCGACACTTGGATGATCGACGCAGGCGTAGCGCTGGCTGAAAAGATGGGTGATCTCATTATCAACATCGACGACTTGCACCACCTCATCGCCGAGATCAAGTGCCTGTTCTATGGACTGGCTGATACGGTTTTGGTTGTTCTCTTCGTTCGTCACCCTATCGACGACCAGTTCAATCGAATGCTTTTTCTGCTTATCGAGAACCGGAAACTCATCAAGCGCATAGACAACCCCATCGACACGGACGCGGGCAAAGCCGCCCTGTCGGTACTGAGCCGGGATATGAGCAAACTCTCCCTTTTTGTCGATAACTAATGGGGCGAGAATCATGAGGCGAGCACCATCAGGCAGATCTCGCACTTTCTCGACAATCTGCTGAATAGTCAGGTGGTGGACCGGTTTGCCGCAGATAGGACAGTGGGGCACGCCGATTCTGGCAAAGAACAGACGTAGATAATCATAAAGCTCGGTAACGGTAGCGACGGTCGAACGAGGATTACGGCTGGTCGACTTCTGGTCAATGCTTATAGCTGGGGAGAGGCCGTCTATCTGATCGACATCGGGTTTCTCCATCAGACCCAAAAACTGCCTGGCATAACTACTCAAGCTTTCGACGTAGCGTCGCTGGCCTTCGGCATAGATCGTATCAAAGGCAAGCGACGACTTCCCCGAGCCTGAGAGGCCAGTAATAACTACCAGCTTCTCCCTCGGGATAGTCACGTTAACATTCTTGAGGTTGTGCTCACGGGCACCCCTCACGTCAATGGAGTCCGACATAACGCCAAGTATTCTACAGTATTTTGGCGTATTAATCGAGAGTTAAAGTTGCTCTCAGGCGTATGGTCGCATGACACTTAGGTTTGCGGGTCGTATCTGACTGCTGATGGCAGATGTGATTTGGAAACGCTCGTCTGGCCTTAAGGCAACTGGCCTCCACTGGACTTTCACGAGGTCACTGAAAGGTATGGACTCGTAAAATGCGGCGACAACAGCCTGATTGTCCGGGTTAGTATCCTGGCTGCACGGCGCACTAATAACGGCACAGATTAGCTCTCCCTCGCCAAACGGGTTATCTCTAAAGTAAACATCCGCCACCATGCGACTGCCCGATTCGTTGAATCTAAACCCGATTCTCTCAATCTCAAGCCTGTACGGTGCATCCTCGGTGCTCTGTACCCACCGTGTATCTGTCCCTTTATGTCGATCCTTGACGTCACGATGTATGCGCGGATCACCCAACGGCGACCCCCTCATAACCTCATCGAGCATATCCAGCATCGTCCGCGCCTCATCACCCCTAATTTCGGTACATGGTCTCTGTTGGAGGAAGTCATTAAATACGTCACCGTCGGCAACCGCCCCGTGACGACGGCGAAGTTGATCGATCAGGCAGCTCAGAGCGCAATCACGAACCTGACGTGACATCAGTGCCTCTCCGGCCTCTCCCCTATCAGACAGTGTAAAAACATACCCAGTACTACCACCTTGACCGCTGACTGAGATTCTCTGGGTTGCGGTTGGGGGTGTTGGAGCGACCGTGACAGAGAACGATCGACGAGCATCCGGATGCTCCTTCGGGCTGGCCCATCCTATACGCCTGACGATACCACTTCGGGCAATCGCCAACATTCCTCCTGGCTCAACATACGGATGGTCGTCTATCAGAGCACCTTCCCATTCTGGGCCGATAACACTGACCCGCTGGCCATCTTGAGCACCCGCCTCCCCACGACAAGTCATAATCTCGATCCATAAGGCCGACGGTAGTCCTCGCGCCTGTAATATCGGTGGTCTATCGGCCACCTGAGAGTTGTCACTTGGCCAGTTATGTTGTTCAGACATATCTACTATACGGTTTGACAGTCGGCACAGCACTGTCAAGAACTTAGGTTTAGCAACTACGAATGGATCAACTGCGGGTCTATGGCAGCTCGTGCGGCTAAGCTCATATTGCACAAACTACCATCACTTTGACGTAAATGCAACACGTGATAGGATAGATACCGCTTATGTTATGAAATATACTTGACGTAAGCGCTATTAAGTTTATAATAGAAAACAATAGAAATCAGGCGGAGGTGTTCATGCCATGAAGCAGACGAGTCTTGTAAAGCTCTTCATCGCGGCTGGTGTGGCGGTGTGGGCAATCCCGTATGCCTTTACCGCCCTGTCAAACGCGCTCGTGCCCCTACTTGTTTTAGGAGCTATTCCAGATACCCGTTATACCCTTAACCCATATACCATGTTCGCAGCTGCTGGATTTGGTATCGCAGCCACTCTAACTATGGCTATCGGGTGGGTCAACACTGCTGCCAAAAGAGCAAAGACGACTAAAGCAGTGAGAAGCAAAAGTAGTAAGTCAAATGTTAACGTCAAGAACGTTAAGATTGCCTCAACCAGTCAGACCTCCAACCGGGCCAAGCGCCGGCTCAGTCAGCAACAGGCATAATACTCTCGACCCAGAGTTGCAGCTCTTGGAGTAGAAAAATCTTTTCTTCATCGTGACCAGCTTTACTGATTGCTGCGGCTAGATCTTTTGAAAACCTGGGAAGGGAAGCGGCGATTCGTTCCGCTCTGTAGCGTTCCCACTGGGATCTCTCTTGCTCGTCAAGGCTCTTGGGATAGTTCCGTGCTTTATACCGAGGCAGAAGTTCCTTTAACCTTGCGTCGGTAAACGAGAGATCGAGTTTAGAGATCCCCTGCGCATCAGCCTCACGTACTTTTCTCATCAGAGGCTGCTGACTATTATCGATAAGATGATCGTAGAGCTGTCCGTCGACATCACTCGTAGTATAGGTCGGTTTTTCTCGATGAAAGCTGACGATTCTTTCGATAAGCCCTTTGCTATCTCGGAGCGAGGCCAGGCGTTCTTCTATCTGGGGAATGCTTAAACCGATTCTCTTCTCTGCCTCGGCATCCAGAACGCCGACCGGGGCGAGAGCGGGGCAGGCATTGAGTTTAAAGCGAACCGTAGCCGACGGTCGGGGTGGGGTTCTAGACAAGTGAAAAACCTGCTCTTCAAAGGTAGTGTCATCGAGATCGACAAGCGTATTCGGGTCGACCTTCAAGTTATAGGCCAGGACCCCGGCGCTATCTGAAGAGGTGTCCGCTGAGAGTGGTAGAATGACCGTCGTTCCAGCGAGTGACGTATAGACAAGCGGCTGGGGCTTTCGTAGATTGACGAGTTTGCTCACCTCATCTTTGGTCCGATGAGTAAAAAGATAGTCGAACATTTTCGGCTGGTGTGTCTTCAGGAGCTTAGCGACAGCGATGGTCACCCTGACATCCCCAAGGGCATCATGAGCATCCTCGTGTGGGATGCTGTTAGCGGTAGTCAGATGCTCAAGTCGATTACTCTCAGTACCATCGTCGCGAGTCGGCCAGTTAATCCCATCCGGTCTTAGCGCCCTGACCATCCTGACGACATCCATCAGATCCCACCGGCTCCTACCGTCCTCGTACTGCCACGCGTATGGATCATAGAAGTTGCGGTAGAGTGTATAGCGCATGAACTGGTCATCAAAGCCGATCGTATTAAAACCGAGGATGACGGTATTCGGCCGGCAGATCTCAGGCATGACAACGCGCAAAAACTCGGCCTCAGTGTATCCTTCTTCAACCGTCTTCTGCGGAGTGGTACCGTTGGTCGTAACTGCCCAAGGTGATGGTATAACTTCTTCGCTCAGTCTGACATAGCATTCAAATTCATCGCCAATCTGTTCAAAGTTCTCATCCGTCCGGATACCGGCAAACTGGACGATCCGATCGACTTTCGGGTCAAGGCCCGTTGTTTCCAGGTCGTAAAAATAAAACTCAGTCTTAGCCATTGGACCTAGCTTACCCTATTGAACAAGGCCGAGACAATCAGTAATCATAGTCCCTAGGTCTGGCTGAGCCGTCAAAGAGAATCCGGGCATGCCGCTGCCTTTGGGGAGCACACCACGTGGTCAGGTCCTCATCCCCACCGATAAAGCCGCAGGCGAGTGCTACTAGATCGGGTATCACGCCTAGGGGGCGAAATGAGTCGAGATCCGTATCGATAATGACCACCGCTCCGACTAGATGGCCTAACGCTTGCATCGTAGAAAGCAATCCCGCCCCGATAAGTTCAGCCGGTCGCTCGAGTTCTCTAGTAGGCAAAGTGGTGTCGTTCCTTCTCTCC